>CAVKMC010000372.1:0-2025 GCA_963657285.1 Agathobacter sp. | reverse complement strand
GTTGACATACTTCACGGGATAAGAAAGCGGCCGTTCGCGGTTGAGCGGTACATCTTTTATGAAATATCCTTCCCAAGTCACTTTGCTATTTTTTCCCAGCTTGCCATAGCCTGTGAGCTCATCATTCGTAAAGGGCCCCTCGCGCCACACATGGTTGTAATCCAGGTCGCTGACCCGTCCGTAGCCTTCGAAATGCCCATCCCGGAATTCCCCTTCGTACGCCCAGCGATCGGTATCATTGGTATAGGTGGTGGTGAATCGGCCCCGGCCGTTCGGGATGCCATTGCTATTTACTTCGCCCTCATAGAGACCATAAGCATCTTTGTAGGAGAGGTGCAGGGTCATACGCTGGGATACCGTTCTTCTGCGAGAGGAACCATAATAACCGGAAGGCGGCGCGCTGCGGTAAGAACCATCGTTATAGGTCTTATGGGGGAAAGGCGTTGGCGATGCATAGGCATCAGCCAAACCGGCAGCTCCAAGAGAGGCTGCCGCCATCGCCAAGCCCAAAAGTAATTTTTTCATATTGTTACTCCCTTCTGTATAGTGTGAAGTATAAGAAATCCTGTTTTATGGCTTCATTCTATCATGGTATAGTGTAGGCGTACAAGTAGGAGGGCGGTTGAGGATTAAGGGGCAAGTGCTTCTTACGCTTATGCAGACATGGAGGGGTTGCTTCTAGCTACTAGTCGCTGGCTGCTAGTCGGCTAGAGAGACATCTTGTCGAGAAGCAGAGAGCGTCCCGCAATAACAGTTTACGAAGATGTTGGATATATGGCTAATGCGTGCGCTATTAGAGTAACGCTTATCATAATTTGTGTACACTAGCCGACCAGTAGCTAGCAGCTAGTAGCTAGAAGCGACATTGAGATGTTCGCACTGGCGGCAGTGGCACTAGCCCGCCTTATCCCTGAAAACTATCTCTAAAACCTGTACTTCCCTACAGTGCAAAATCCTCCGATTTCTTGTACAATAGAGCCAGCGAAATATTATATTTCCTGAAAGGAGATTATCTATGAAATACAATACAAAGAAAACGTTGGCGGCGCTTTCGCTTTCTGCCATGCTCGCGTTCTCCGCAGGCGTTTGCGATGAAGCATCTGCTATGGAGAATTCCTTCTACCGCCCCGATGCAGCAGACCAGGTGAAGCTCATCGTGGAAAATCGCGATATGTGGGATCCCGGCGAAATGGATATGGACGTCATCGGCTACATGGTGACGGATCTCGATGACAATGGGCGGCTGGAAATCCTGGTTTCCCAGTTCGGCGGCACCGGGCAGTATACCTATACCGATGTCTTCGAAGTAAATGAAGCGAAGGACGGCCTGGCCATTTGCCCTCACCTGTGGGATGAATACCAGCCGGAGATGGATATGATGATGTGGAGCAGCACCAACATGTATACCAATGGCAAGGAAGGCGTGAATTGGTATATCTTCCAGGATCATACCAAGGATCGCGGACAGCTGGCCTCTATCTCTACGGCGGCTCTCTCCCTGCAGCAGGGAGAAATGCACATCAAGTACATTTCCTCTATGGATATAAATTACGATGACAATGGAAATTGCTTCGACGCCTATCGCAATGGCGATGGCGCCGTGATTTCCTACGATGAGTATGCGAAGCTGCAAGAAAATCCCTTCCCGCACTACGAGAAGAAAGAAGTCCGCTTCCCCTGGCTTATCTTCTATCGGGATACCTTCAATCATTGGAAATCGAATTCCCCGGAGGACCTCGAGACCATGCTGATGGATACCTATCTGAACTTCACCGGTGAAAAGACGGGGATGGGCTAGTAGAACTTTAAAACTGTGGTGCTTTAGTGGTCAGTGATTAGTGATTAGTAATTAGTACGCATTTACCGAAGATGACTCGGCGCGTGCATACCTTTTTTCGGGGGGAGATGGCTGCTGAGGTTAATCGAAAATCTGTTACTCTGGCCTTACGAGGGTAGCCCCTTGGAGAAGCAATGCTGTTAAGTTAAGCAGTTTAAATACCAGCAGGTAAAATAATTACTTTACTC
>CAVKMC010000371.1:0-2049 GCA_963657285.1 Agathobacter sp. | reverse complement strand
ATCGAAAAAGGCTCTCACACGCACTCCGACATAGCACTTGGATTTCCCGTGCCCGGTCTTGGCATATGCGAGCCGGATATCCCGCTCGTACTCTCTGGTCCCCTTTGGCGTGTAAGATCTACCCGTGCGCTTGACGAAACGCGGCCGCCCTTTTCCGCGCGGGTCTCCCAATACCGTGAATTTTATTTTTCCCATGAAACCACCTCCAATCAGCCTTACCATCTGGACACCCTGTCCCTACGATTCCTATGTATGCATATTCATTCGTCACGCATGCATGTTTATTCATCTCGTCACATCCTGGTCACTAGCGATTTTCCATTGGCGGTCAATTTTCCCCGCTGGAAAATAGGCTATTCCCAAAAATCGCTTTATTTGGGCTTTTTAGGCGTTTGGATGGGCAGAAGGATAAATCCCTTTTCCTACCCATCCCCTTCGCCTGACAGGCCTAAAATTTTTGAAATTACAGGCCATCTGCCTTCTGTATCATCCACCCATCTTCCACCAGTTGGGCGACTACGTTCCAATGCAAAGAAAGCCCTGCCGCCTCACCGAGGGTCCGATAGACATCCGTGGTGTTCCTAATCCGGAACCGGCCATCGCCGTCAGACCGAAGCACCACCGTAGTGTACTCCTTCGGTTCCTCGTCGGGTCCGACAGTCGTTTGTCCGGTGACTACCTTTCGCAGATACCGCCCTCGCTTTAGTAACGTGATTTCGTCCATCATCTCCAGCCCACCACCCTATCCATCCAGAGCACAAATGCCATGACCGCGACGGTCGCCGCCCCCTGGTATATCCAGAAATCCTTCGAACGCTCGCCGTTCATCCAGTAATCCGGAAGCTCGCCAAGGAACCTCCACAGGAAGGCTAAGGCCATCCCACCAAGGTACATCGCCACGAACCAATCCGCGACTTTGAACAGTATTTCCATGCTGCCTCCTAAAAAGGAATTTCCTCAGAAATCCCAGGCGGGAACATCGTTGTCTGCTGGTACTGCTGCGTTGGCTGACCAAACTGTGCGAATCCTGCGGCTCCGCATGGAGGTTCCGCCGGAGCTGCAGGTACCGCCGGCTGCGCAGGTACTGCCGCCGCTTTCCCAAGGCCCACAGGAAGCGATACGATATCGGCCACGAATTCGGTGATGTAACGCCGCTGCCCGGAGGCGTCATCGTAGCTCCTAGAGCTCCAGCGCCCATGGCAGAGCACCAGCTGCCCTTTGGTGAGGTAATTCCCCACACCTTCGGCGATATTCCCCCATGCGACTACGTTCACCCAGTCAGTGGCCTTTACTAAATTCCCATCCTTGCCCTTATAGCTGCGATTACAGCCAACGGAGAATCGGGCATACTGCCCTCCGCTAGCCGTGCATTTGATTTCCGGGTTCCTTGCCAGGTTCCCCATGATGTAGCAATCGTTCATTATTCCTCCTTGGTGTTCAATGTCTCTCTGACCGAATCTCCACTGGAGATGATGGCATAGCAGCTATCCCGCAGACGGTCAAAGAATCGGGTGTCGTATCTTCGGATGATTTGGTCGGCTCCCAGATTGGTAGTGATGATGGTGGGCTTCAGCTCGTTGTAGCGATAGGTGATGATGCTATCCACCTGCCCCCTCATCCAGTCGCTCTTCTTCGATTGGTACTCCATACCCAGGTCGTCGAGGATTACGATTTCCCGGTCCCGCACCTTGGCCAGGAAGCTGCCGTCCTGCGGCTCCTGCAGCAGGCGGTTTAGCAGCTCGGGCATGGATACGAAGAAGGCAGAATGGCGGCTTTCCAGCGCTTTGATAGCTATAGCACAGGCCATGGTGGTCTTCAGCTGCCCGCATGGACCCGTCAGTAGCAGGCCATGTCCGGCGGCTATCTGCCGTTCCAAGTCAATCGCGTATGCCTTGGCCACTGCGAAGTTCTCCGCTAGTTTAGGCGGAATTCCGCATCCGGCAATAGCATCGAAGGTGCACCACTGGTACCGTTTAGGAATACCGGCTCGCAGAATACGCTCCTGCCGTTTCGCGGTCTCGATGGCGAGCTGCTTAGCCGTCTCCTCGG
>CAVKMC010000370.1:0-2052 GCA_963657285.1 Agathobacter sp. | reverse complement strand
AGTAGCCCCTTGGAGATGGGAATCCTGCAGAAGGATTTCCAAGTTTGGCCTATTACGAAGAGGCGCCTAGCCTGCCCATTAAGGCGCCTTCCTTAGAGGCCAAACGGCGCGCGCGATAGCGGAGGATAGAAGTGCCTCGCAAGAGGCACAACCAGCACTATTGGTATCATGTAAAACCTTTATGCAAACGTCAGCATGCTTACCGCTAGTGCTGATTATGCGCCTTGCGGCGCATTTCTATCCGGCCCTATCGGGCGACCCTTCTCCAAGGGTCTACTCCCATAAGGCTAGAGTAACAAATTTGCTAGAACCCTTAGCATAAATTCCTTAACCTAACACCATTGCTCTTCCAAAGGAAGGACGCAGCGGAAGCCAACCCCCGCCCTTCGGGCCCTCCCCTTTTCAAAAGGAGGGGATAAGGCGAGAAATAAAAAAGAACTCCCTCGCGCGAAGGAGTTCTTTTTTATTTCCAATCAATTCGATTAGAAGGTGTAGTTCAGTTCGATGCCCCAGGTGTCATCCGGATCGCCTGCATCCTTGTTGCTGGATTTAGCGGAGAAGTTGTAGTAAGCATCCAGTTCTACATTTTTCTGGAGTGCTACGCCTGCTTTGGCTACCCAGAAATGAACGTCAACCGGGTCGTCATTCACGAGGCTAGAAATGAAACCATAGTCCAGCTGGTCAGACATATCGAGAGCGGTGTTGCCAAGGATGTAAGAGCCATCCTGTGCCTTCACATAGTGGAGTCCCAGAGACCAAGAGCCTACCTTCTGGGTGTCTACTGCGCCATAGGTGAGGCCTGCAGTCCACAGAGCGGAGTGATCGTCGCCGGACGGTTTGGTGCGGACATAGTCAGCGTCGAAGACAAATTTCTTGCCCAGATCTACAGTGGTGCCGATGCCCCAGACAGAAATCTTACCGCTTTCAACAGGTTCCACGCTCGGGTCTCTCTCCTCCGCCTCAGAGCCCGGATCCCAAATGGAGCCATTCGGAGTATTGGTATTCTTCAGGTAGAAGGCAGAGACGTCGGCTCTATCTCCGATGTGTCCGGTCAGCTTTGCATACCAAGCTTCCATAGCAGCGGTGTCAGCATAAACGACGCCCTCGCCATGGGTATTTGGAATCCCAGACGGGAAGGTCTTGTATGCATCTTTGAAACGGCCATAGCCGGCTTCGATGCCGAGTTTGCCATTGTCATAGCCTACAACGATACCATCGAATACGCCATCTTCATCCCAGAAGGTGCCGGTCTGGTCGAGAGCTACGCCCTGACGGCCGATGGAAACGGAGGTCTTTTCGTTTGGTTCCCATTTAGCATAGAGGCGATCCATTTCGGTGTTGGAGGATTTGCCATCCTGGAAGTCCATTTCGTTTACGAAACGGCCATACACAGCGACCTGATCATTGACCTGGCCTTTTACATTGATACGCATACGGCCGGACCAGGAATCGGATTTGCCCCATTTATCATCTTTGTTGAGGTTGCGCTGATACTGCATACGAGCATCGCCGGACCAGTAGAGGTTGCCGACTTTCTTTTCCAGGTTGGAAACGCGAACGCCCAGGTTTGCCAGTTCGTCAGCGAATTCAGCAGCCAGTTTGTCGAGGGTTGCTTTCTGTTCAGCGTTCAGCTGGTCTTCTTTAGCGAGCATACGAGCTACGATCTGAGCCAGTTCGTAACGGGTCATGTTTCTTTCGCCTTTGAAGGTGCCGTCCGGATAGCCTTCTACGACGCCCTGTACGGACAGGTCGGAGACTGCCTGGTAAGCCCAATCGTCCTGGGATACATCAGAGAAAGGATTTGCAGCGTAAGCGGATACGCCGGCGGTGAGTGCGAGAGCGGCACCCAGTGCGAGGATTTTTTTCATAGTCAATCGCTCCTTCATAGAAATATGTGCGGCTCTGAGAGTAGGAGTGAAGCCCCGCGCGAGTGTCCACGTTTCCTCTGCGACTTCACCCCCGCCAACTGCAAGAGCCCTTCAGTTGACATCAATCAAAATATATCACAGAGAGGCGGGGCAAGACAAGGGAAAAGTGATGTGATGGCGTGGG
>CAVKMC010000369.1:0-2066 GCA_963657285.1 Agathobacter sp. | reverse complement strand
GATGTGATGACGGCGGCTATCGGGCTTATCCAGTCTATGTCTCATGGGCTGGGGGTGAGTCCTAAGGATGTAGCGGAGCGGATGGTGAATTACTTCGATGTGGAGGAGAAGAATGCTAGAGGGGTATCTGGAGGAGCTGGCGCAGTTTCTCAAGCGGGAGAAGAAGAGAAGTGAAATTCTAGCGGACATCGCCAGCAAGGATGGAAGAGATAAGGATTTCTTCTGGAACGCGGGGGTAGCCTGCGGGCTGGGTGTGGTGCTTAGCAAGATCCAAGAGGATACAGGAATAGGAGGAGTGTATGGAAGAGAAGAGGTATACATCAGAGGAGCTGATAGCGAGGCTGGAAGTCAGGAAGCAGAAGGATTTCCAGCTGGCGAGGAAGCGGCTCAGCAACAAGAGTTTCAAGGATAGCGAGTGGGGTATGACGAGGGTGGCTCTATATAATGAGCTGATCCGAGCTATCGAGGAGGGGACTTTCTAATGGAGTGCGGCAGGTGTCATAGGGAAATCCCCGAGGGGGAGGAGATGTGGGAGAAGCTACATGGGAGGTATGTACCGACTCACAGGGACTGCCGCAGGGGGTATGAGTTCGGAAGGAGAAGGCATGAGGCTATCGGCGGCGAATCGAAGAAAGTTATTTCAGCTCATCAAGGAGCGGGATGAAGCGCTATACGAGACGTATGAGGCGTATCTGGAGGTGCCGTTTCCTTTTGAGATGAAGCATATCCACCATGTGATCCCTGTAGGATCCGGCGGAGAGGATAGGGAGGATAATCTGATTTCCTTGTCTCCGGAGATTCATCTGCAGAGGTTTCACACGGGCTGGGGGAGTGTGGATAAGGAGCAGCAGCGTAAGGCGAAGGCTTATCTGGAGTCGGAGGAGGTGAGACGGTGGAGGGAAGAAAACGAGGAAGGTTTGACAGCGTTATACCGGACTGCCGAAATTACCCGTATACAGAGGATCCGGAAAGGGTGCTTGCCCGCGAAAAGGCCCGGCTTGCCATTCTGAGGGAGAACAACACTATTTGCCCGAAGTGCCAAAGGGAAATGCTCCACGCGGTGCACTGTCCTAAAGAAGGAAAGGCGGTGTGCGAGGAGCATTGCGGTAGCTGTAACTATTATCAAGGGGCAACGGCGGCGAATAACGGGACTTGCCTATACGCCAAAAAGACGCCTGCTGGAACAGGCGTCTAAGAGGTCAGAAGTTATTTAAAAGTTTCTATATATAAGTATAGCATATGACCTCAAGAAAATCAAAAACAAGTCGATACAAAGGGAGCTTTCCGCTCTCTTTGCACCCTTGTTAAGGGTATTAATTGGAGGACATATGCCATACAGGAAACGTATTTTCGTGTACCCCAACGGGAAGATGGAGGAGAAGTATTTCACTTGCCGGCTGGGGGGTAAGAGAACGAGGGAGAGAAATTTCCAAAAGACGCCCGAGGATGTAGCGAAGGTAAATGCCAAGAGGGCGGAGAGGAATCTGATGGAACTAATCCTCACCAATTTCCAAAGGGATGATACGTATCTCACTCTGACTTATGCGGAGGAGCCGACGTATGAGGAGGCGAAGAAGTATATCAAGAAATTCGTCCGATCTTTGAGGGGCTTCTACAGAAAACTGGGGAAGGAACTGAAGTATATCTATACCACGGAGGAGGGTAGGGGGAGAATCCATCATCATATCCTTCTGAATCAAGGGGCGAGCCGAGAGGATATCCAACGGTTTTGGAAGCATAGCTCTATCCGTTTCTTCCAATTCCTTCCTTACGATGGGAAGGAGGAGGATGCGAAGAGGCTGGCTTCGTATTTCATCAAGGAATGCAGCGCTTCTGTAAGGGATGGGAAACAGAAGGTGAGGTATGTGGCTTCGAGGAATCTAAAGAAGCCGGAGGTGCATTACCAGACAATTCACTCGAAGAAGTGGAGAGAGACTCCGATCCCACCAAAGGGCATGGAGTGCTACGAGGTCATCAATACGTTTACGATCGCCGGCTATCCGTTGCAGCTGGCGAGGTTCAGAAAGCGAGGGAGACAGAATGAGTAAATACAGACACCCGGGTAA
>CAVKMC010000368.1:0-2123 GCA_963657285.1 Agathobacter sp. | reverse complement strand
CAGTGATCCACGCGCCCCACGCCGGCGTCTCGGCGGCGCGGAACCTGGGCGTCTCCCGGGCGCGCGGCGACTATGTGCTCTTCGTGGATGCCGATGATGTGGTGACGAGGCAGTTCTGGAGAGACGCGGAGGAGATCTACGGGAAGGGAATGTCCTTTGATATCATCTATGGAAGGGTACATAGCATAGAGAAGAAGCCTTTCACAGATGACTTGCGTGAGGGGCTGGCGCTTCGAGAATGGAAAAACGATGAGGTGCCTCGGCTGTATCAATACCTCTTTGCTCAGCGAGGCGGCAGTGATTTTCGTGGAGAAGATGGTCATCTCTTTCGCGGTCCTGTAGCACGGATGGTCCGGCGGGAGACGGCGAAGCGATGCCCTTTCGATACGGTACTTGTTTGGGGTGAGGATATCATCTGGAATCTGGACTTGCTTTTAACAAATCCGAAGGTGGCAACTACGGATCATGTATGGTATCGCGTATGGGGAAATCCGGAGTCGGCGACTCGGGACTACAAGCCGGACTTAGTGGAGCAGTATAGAAATACATTATCCGCTTTGGATCGATATAATAGAAGTTATACGAAGAAGGACTATGGGGTAGTGCTCTTCGAGTCATTGGCAGACATAGGGAAGCGATATTTCCTTTCACCGAGGAATTCGCTCCCTTGGTTTCAAAAGGTAAAGGAGTTCAATCAAGTGGCTAAAACAGAACCATTCTGCAAAGTATTAGAATCTGATGTGAAAATGGGGGGGTAAAGCCCGCCCTGAAGCTCGCGCTCTATAGAGCGGGGCTGCTTTTGTATGCCTATAAGTTGAAAACACTGCTGCGGAGGTGATGGATCTCTATCCCTTCGCAGGGAAGGGATAGAGGATGAGAAGGAAAATAGCGGTGATTTGTGACCAACTGGAGGTCTACGGTGGCCGAGAGCGGGTGGTGTGTTTCCAGTGCAATGATTTGGTGGAGTTTTATGATGTGTATTGTGTAAATTTATGGAGAAATCCTCCTTCGTATCCCATATCGGATAAGGTGCACATGGTGTATCTGCATGAGCAGAAAAAACGGCTGCGTTATTCGCTATCAGGGAGTATTTCCAATCTTAGACGGCTGATAAAGGAGGAAGGCATCGAGCTTGTCTTTTGTGATGGAGCATCGGCTGTCTTGGAAGCTTTTTTCGCCACTCGGGGACTTCCAGTCAAGATTTTGTATCGAGAGCACACGGGTATGAAAGTGTTTCGTGCGAAGGCGAAAGGGAGCGCGAAGTCGCAGGTATGGGAACGACTGATACAAGCAATCGTTGAGAAGGCTACGGATAAAATTATTGTGCTGACGGAAAAAGAGGCGGATAATTATGTGACCTGTTTCCATGTGCCGCGAGAGAAAATAAAAATCATTCCGCACTATATGGATGAAAGATTGCTGGAAGCGACGAAGCCCTATGATGATTCCGCGAAGCAGATCATCACGGTAGGGCGCATGGACTATGCCAAGGGCTATGAATACTTGATCGAGGTCGCGAGGAATGTACTCACTAAGCATCCTGACTGGGAGTGGCATATTTTCGGAGACGGAGATGCGGCATATACCGCGGAGATTGCGGGGAGGCTCCAAAAGGCGGGGCTTGATGGCAGGCTCATTCTTCAAGGCGCTGACCATGAGGTTTATAAAAGGTATCGGGACTACGCGTTACAAGTAGTGACGTCGCGAAACGAAACATTTTCCATGGTGCTCCTGGAAGGGAAAGCCAATCGCTTGCCGGAGGTGGCCTTCGATATCGAGGCGGGTCCGTCCGACCTCATCCTGGACGGCGTGAATGGGTACCTGGTGAAGCCATTCGACGTGGAGGCTATGGCGGAGAGGATCGATTTCCTCATCGAGCATCCGGAGGTGCGGCGGGAGTTCTCGGCGCATGCCTATGATAATATCGATGGATTCCGTAAGGAGGCTGTGATGAAGCAGTGGGTGGATTTGATTAACGATGTATTAAAATCGGGGGGGTAAACCTTCCTGCTAAGTGCCCGGGCGCCTGGGAGTTGGGAGGCGCCGCATGCTGATATCGGTGATCGTGCCTATTTACAAGGTGGAGAAGTACCTGGCCCAATGTGTGGACAGCATCCTCGCCC
>CAVKMC010000367.1:0-2145 GCA_963657285.1 Agathobacter sp. | reverse complement strand
TCACTCTATGGGCTTTTCCGCCTAATTTCTAAGTGGGAAAGTTGAGTTAGTAATTAGTAATCAGTGGTCAGTGGTCAGTACGCATTTGACTGCTTCTCCGCCACGCTTTTCCCCCCCTTCCTCTGGAGAAGGCAGGCGAACTTGCCAGCAGGCATGCAAGAGCCGATTGTCTAAGGATCTAACAGCGAAAGCGGTAAGCATGCCTACTGACTCATGCGGTCTACGCGGGCGGAAGACGCTCGAATGTTCTTGTGCCAATTCCGCGTTTTTGCGATTTCGCTTATAGATCCGAGGGCTTCGCTCAGGATGACGTGGTGACGGGAAAGAGAGGCATCTGGCCGCTTGGCATTTAGAAAAGCCAAACAACCGGCCTTCGACTGAGGGAAAACAAGCCAACCTCGCTGCGCTCGAAAAAAACAGAAAACCGCCCTGCGGGCGAGGAAAATAAAAAAACGGCCTTACGACCGTGGAAGGGTGTATGATTTTTTATTTCAAAACTTGTGGCGAAGTGGGCCTCCACTGCGAAGCGGTCCCGCTCCTTCCAGAGGAAGGAGGTCAGTGGCGGAGGATGCGCCCCGACCACCGACCACTGAACACCGACTACCGACTACCGATTACCGACTACTGATCACTTCATGAAATCTTTTCACTGCCGGCATCGGTGTGCGGCGGGCGCCGATTGGTTTCTCCATCCATACCACGTCGTACCAGCGGTTGAATTTGTATCCGCTTTGGTGGAAGTTGCCGACCATCTGGTAGCCTAGGTAGGCGTGGAAGTCTACGCTGTCGGTGGTGACATAGGGGTCAGGGCTCGCGGGGTAGGTGATGCAGGCGTAGAGGGTGACGATGCCCATGGCGTAGAGATATTTTTCCAAGGCTGCATAGAGGGCGTAGCCGATGCCATTTCTTTTGTGGCCTTCTTCTACGTAGATGGATGTCTCTACGTTCCAGTCATAAGCGGCGCGGGTGTGGAAGGCGCTGGCGTAGGCGTAGCCCACCGGGCGCCCTTGAAGCTCGGCGACCAGGTAGGGGTAGGCCTTAAGGGTCTCTTCGATGCGGCGGCGAAATTCTTCGACGCTTGGCACGTCGTACTCAAAGGTGATGGCGGTCTTTTCTACGTAGGGCGCATAGATGGCGAGCAGCGCCTCGGCGTCGGAAGGCCGCGCGGGGCGGATGGTGATCTGGGGCATGGGCTTTCTCTCCTTTCATGGAAATAAAAGTGAGGAGTGAGAAGTGAGGAGTGAGGAGTGGTGGTGCGCCGCATCAAATTGGAAAGCGGCGCAAATTTTGAAATTGATAAATGTGCTTGGCTGCTTTCCAACTACCGTTTTCCGTTTATCGTTTACCGTATAATCGTTTACTGCCCCGCTGACTATAATCATAGCCCGTATTCGCAGAACAGTTTATCGCTCCATCTCTCGTTATCATCAAAAGGGACGGTTACCGGTTATACGGTGAACGGTTCACGGTCGCGAGAAAGCACGTATGCGGAGAATTTTCAAAATTCGCGGCGCTTCTTAAGTTGTGCGCCGCACCTCCACTCCTCACTCCTAACTCCTCACTCCTAACTTTACTTTCTCTCTCCAGCTTTTTCCATAAATCCTTTTGCGTCTACCACAAATCTCACGTGCTCCGCTTCTCCGATTTCTCCAGCTTCGTCGAAGGCGATGCAGTGGAGGGTGATCTTCTTTCCTTTCACGATGGTGACGGTGGCTTCGGCGCGGACGGTCTTGCCGACGAGGGTGGGCTGCTTGTGGGCGAGGCCGATAAAGCCGCCTACGGTGGTTTCATTTCCTACAAGGCCCGGCGCTAAGGCTTTGCACGCGGCTTCTTCCATGAGGGCGGAGAGGACGGGGGTGGCGAGGACGTCAAGGGATCCGCTCTTCACGACGCGAGCGGTGTCTTTCTCTTCTACGGTGAGTGTGGTGCTTCCGGTCATGCCGATGGTGATGTTCATTGGGATTTCCTCCTGGATAAAAGGTGAGAGGTTCAGGGTTCAAGGTGCAAGGCGAGGCGCGCACGGCTGCAGCCTTGTGGCGAGGTGTTGCTGTTACGCCAAAGGGATTTAAATGCCAGCAGTCAAAATAATTATTGTTGCACAAGCGGTAAGGTGTAGCCCCTTGGAGAAGGGGCGCGCGTTAGCGG
>CAVKMC010000366.1:0-2146 GCA_963657285.1 Agathobacter sp. | reverse complement strand
CCTACGGCGCATTTCTATCCGGCCCTATCGGGCGACCCTTCTCCAAGGGTCTACTTTCTTAGGGCTTGAGTAACGATCTATGCAAAACCTCAGCATGAAAAGCCGTAACGGAATAGCATTGTATAAATGGACAAGGTTAAATGACAAACGCGCCATATCCCTTATCCCCCCAAAAAATGCGTCACCCCCCTGTACAAAATTCCAGCTATTCGCCCGCCATCCCACATGCTACACTATGGACAGAAGCCCAAGAGGGAAAGCGAAGGGGCGGAGGAAACACGGTCACTCCGGCGAACTTCGATTTCCCATCGGGGCGAAGGTTCGTTTTTTATTTTTCAGGAGGAGTGATCGATTATGAAGAAAATCCTTACTATCGCTGCTGTCTTGGCTCTCACTGCCGGCGCATCCTACGCAGCCAATCCATTCTCTGACGTATCACAGGACGACTGGGCCTATGGCGCCGTCTCCGACCTCTCCGTGCAGGGCGTGGTGGAAGGCTATCCCGATGGCACCTTCAAAGGCGAAAGAAATATGACCCGCTACGAGCTGGCGCAGATCGTAGCCCGCATGCTGGCGAAGGAAGACCAGCTGAACGCAGAGCAGAAAGCGACGCTGGACAAGCTGACTACTGAATTCGCTGACGAGCTGGCCAATCTCGGCGTCCGCGTTTCCAATCTGGAAAAGAAAGTGGGCAACCTCTACTGGTCCGGCGACGCCCGCATGCAGTACCAGCATAACCAGACCTTCCAGTATAAAAGAAGACAAGGATATCAGTTTGACAAGTCCGACTCCTGGACCGGCCGTATGCGTATCAATGTGAAAGGCCAGGTGAATGACCAGGTCACCGTCCATGGCCGCTTCGTCAATGAAATGGATTTCCAGGATGGAAACTCTTCCTCCACCTATATGGATCGTCTCTATGCGAAATGGGAACCCAATGAAAAGACCTTCGTCTCTATCGGCCGCCAAGGCGTAGCCCTCGACCGGACCGGCACCTTCTGGGATGAAGACGGCATCTTCGACGGCATTGTAGCGGGCTATGACAATGGCAAGATTGGTATCGAAGCCGGCTATGGCCGCTTTAAGGACGCGTATAAAGATGCGTCGTACATGTTGTCGGGCTACGATTATCATGAAGGCATTTTCTATGATGGCACAGCTTCCATGGAAGCTTGGTATGGGAAACTCACCGGTCACATTGGTGAGAAAGCCGATATCTCCGCCTTCTACTTAAAGAATACCAATACACCGGATGGCTGGTTGTATGCTGATGGGTATGACGGCGGAAAGTTCTCCGTCTGGGGCGCCGGGGCAACCATCGATCTGGGAAATAAATTCACCCTCGATGGGGACTATGTCCGCACCAAAATTCCTGAATATGGAAATGCATCTCTGTGGACTGCCGGCCTCACCTATGGCAAGGTCGATCCGAAAAAGCCAGGCTCCTGGGCCTTGGGCGTTCACTATGTGAAGGCAGAGAATGGCTCCTATATTCTCGGTAATTCCGGCTTGGATATGACCGACCAGCTGGATTATGGCCTTATAAGTCCGCTGTGGACTTGGGGAGATGAAAATGTAGACGTTCACTTCTGGACTGCGAAAGCTGCCGTGGCACTGCAGAAGAATGTAGAGCTTGATCTGTACTACAACTTCGCTGCCAAAGCTTCGACCAGTGCTGACTTCCGCGAAGATTATGGCGATATCGACGACACCTGGGGCGTAGAACTGAACTACCGCTTCTAAGCCCGCCGCCTCACGCAAAAAGGACTCCCTTCGGGGAGTTCTTTTTACGTTCGTTAGTAGTCGGTAGTCGGTGGTCGGTAGTCGGGCCCCGAAGGGTGTTAATGCTGTTAAGTTAAGCGGGTTAAATACCAGCAGGTAAAATAATTACTTGATTCAAGCGTCAAAATGTAGCCCCTTGGAGATGGGAATCCTGCAGAAGGATTTCCAAGTTTGGCCTATTACGAAGAGGCGCCTAGCCTGCCCATTAAGGCGCCTTCCTTAGAGGCCAAACGGTGCGCGCGTTAGCGGAGGATAGAAGTGCCTCGTAAGAGGCACAACCAGCGAGAAGGTAAGCTGCAAAACTTTGCGCAAAAGGTAGTATGCTTGAGGCTAGTGCTGATTATGCGCCTTGCGGCGCATTTCT
>CAVKMC010000365.1:0-2150 GCA_963657285.1 Agathobacter sp. | reverse complement strand
TCAAGGTTCAAGGTTCAAGGGAATGTACGCCGCATCAAATTAAAAAGCGGCGTGAATTTGGAAATATGGAAAAGTGAGTCGACTTTTTAAACTTGCGGCGCTTCTTAATTTGTGCGCCGCACCACCCCTTGAACCTAAATACTTGAACCCTGAACCCTTTCCGCAAGCAAAGGCTCCCCTCAAACTTTACCTATCACTGCCGCTACGCTTTCGCTATAGTTCATCCGCGGCATGATGACGGCCCTTTCCCCGGCTCTGACCAGGTACATGTCCTCGGAAAGAGAATCTTTTCTTCCATGCGTTAAAGAAATCGTACCCTCGGGATACGATTTCTTTAAGGAAAGTCTTATGGATTCAGTGAAAGGGACACCCGGAAATACAGGAGTCTCACTCATACAGACATGATCTCTTTAATTTTCTTTTCCGTAGCTGCTTCCAGCTCTTTGATCTTCTTGTCAGTCAGCTTCTGGATCTTTTCTTCGGTTTCCTTGATCACATCCTTGGAAACGTCGCTATTCTTCTGTTCCTTCTTCAGGAAATCATTGCCATCTCTACGGATGTTGCGGATAGCTACCTTGCCTTCTTCGGCCTTCTTGTTCACTACCTTCACCAAAGATTTACGGCGTTCTTCGGTGAGCTGCGGGATAGCCATGCGGATCAGGTTGCCATCATTCATCGGAACGAGGCCCAGGTCGGACTGGAGGATTGCTTTTTCGATATCCTTCAGAAGGCCCTTGTCCCAGGGCTGTACCACCAGCATGCGCGCTTCCGGTACAGTGACAGAAGCCACCTGGGTGATCGGAGTGCGGGTGCCATAGTATTCTACAAATACACGATCCAAAAGGCTCGGGCTAGCCTGGCCGGTGCGGATGGTGGTGAATTCATTTTTCAGAGCGGTGATGCTCTTGTCCATTTTTTCGGACAGATTCATTAATTCTTCTTCGTACATAGTCTTACTTCCCTTCAATCAGCGTGCCAAGGGATTCGCCCTTGCAAGCCTTTACAATATTTCCCGGTACATCGATGTTGAAGACCTGGATCGGAATTTCGTTATTCATGCAGAGAGTGATAGCCGTATTATCCATGACAGCCAATTCCTTCTGCAGCACTTCGCCATAGGTGAGATGGGTGAACATCTTGGCTTCCGGATGGAATTTCGGATCCGCATCGTACACGCCGTCGGTCTGTTTCTTGGCCATCAGCATCACGTCCGCTTCGATTTCCGCGCTGCGGAGAGCTGCGGTGGTATCGGTGGTGAAATAGGGATTGCCGGTGCCGGCGCCGAAAATCACCACTCTGCCCTTTTCCAGATGACGAATTGCACGGCGACGGATGTATGGTTCAGCGATCTGGCGCATTTCGATAGCCGTCTGTACGCGGGTAGAAATGCCCAGCTTTTCCAATGCATCCTGCAGTGCTACGGAATTGATGACAGTAGCCAGCATACCCATGTAGTCAGCGGAAGCACGTTCCATGCCGCCCTGGCTGCCCTTCAGGCCTCTCCAAATGTTGCCGCCGCCAACAACCAGCGCCACTTCGATACCTGCTTCACAAGCTTCCTTGATTTCTCCTGCTAAACGATATACGGTTTCCGGATCAATGCCGAAGCCCTTGTCATTGGCCAATGCTTCGCCGGATAATTTCAACATAACTCTCTTATACTTTTTGTTTTCAGTCGTCATTGTACACCCCCGTAAAATGATTTGAAACCATCTCTGTCATTATATATTATTTTTCATAGGCAAGCTAGCGGAAATATGAAATTTAAGATTTTGGTGATTGGTAGTCGGTAGTCGGTGGTCCGTAATTAGTAGTCGGTAGTCGGTGGTCGGTACGCACTTTCCGCTTTCTGACCTCCTTCCTCTGGAAGGAGGGGGACCGCGTCAGCGGTGGAGGTTGGGAAACCGCTAATAAAATCGTTTTGTAAAATCGACTCAAGTTCCCTTATTTTTAAACTCGCGGCGCTTTCTGATTTGTGCGCCGCACCTCCCCCTGAACCTAAATACTTGAACCTTGAACCTTTTTACCAGCAATCGACTTTCATTCCAAATCAATACGGCGCGCCCCCTGGGACTAACCTTGAACCTTTTATTTCCCTAAAAAAGGCCATAAAATAAGAGAACACCAAAAGTTAGTGTTCTCTTATATAT
>CAVKMC010000364.1:0-2191 GCA_963657285.1 Agathobacter sp. | reverse complement strand
TGTCTTGGCAGCGCATGAGCGCCGCCGGATTTACGTCCACGCCTATAATATTTCTTCTGAGCAGCTTGGCTTCCACCAGCGTCGTTCCTCCGCCCGCAAATTGATCGAGCACCCAGTCTCCCTCTTGCGAGTAACGAAGGAGAAGATTTCGAGGAATATAGGGCGACCAATTCCCGCGATACTTGGCGTCATGAGTCGCCCAGCTTCCACGCTCAGGAAAATCCCAAACCGTATTCATTTGGAGCTCGAAATCCTTCGGCTCCCATTCCATCTTTTTCATGACTCCCCCATTAGACCAGAACGCTCTGCAAAATGCCATCCTCTAAGTCCTTGATGTTATAAATCGTATCCAGCACATCGAATGTTTCCTGTAAATTTTTCCGAGCGCTTTTCCAGCCCTTGCCATCAGTCAGCCAAACAAAAGTAACGTCAGGAATCGTTTGTACTTCATTGGCAATGGTTTTGTAGCTTCGCGCTGTCTCATTCAATTTGGAGCCGCCACCGGTATAGAAATTGGTTTCCATCACATAGATCTGCTTGTCCGTCTTCACCACATAATCGAAACGCTTCTCCGCCTTCCCATTATTGGAAACCGCAGATAAGTCTGTGCCCCAACGGCCATGGATCTCGCTGATATACATTTCCTTGAAATAGGTAGAGCCTCTTTGAAATCCGGCCTTCGCGATGAAGTGCTCCACCAAATCTTCCATCAAATGACCGCCGCGATTTTTTCGTCCATTGGAATCAAGGCCCGTTTCCACTCCGGTCACATAATCCATCAGATTTCGGATGTGCTGCTCCTTCATCAAGCGGAACAGTCCCGTCTTGCGCATAAATATTTTGTACTGCTCTATGCTGCAATTCGGTGATTTGAAATTGTAGGTATACGCCCCCTCTTCATCGGTGGCAGAAATTTCATTGCTGCGCACCGCGAGCAAAATGGGGATGCACTTCAAAACCTCGGGATACTTGCTCAAAAGTTTTTCAAAATCGTTTTCAATGTCAGAAGAACCAATGAGAGAATTTAAAATATGAAGCTCCACCTTAATGTCTTCCGTATTTCTATAAACTTTTACGAAATCCGTATAGTAGTCATAGCTGGCAATGCTGTCGCGGAAGGTAGCAAGCCATGTGTCGAAATTTCTCTTCATGGCTCGTACCCCTCTATAGCATTTAGAATCAGCACTTCATTTATTTTTCCCCGCTTCGCTCCTTGGCTATTGATGCTGCGCGACGCCTTCACCGTCAATATCCAATAGTCCTTGTAGAGCTCGCGGATTTCTTTGCAATCCGAATTGGATTCGATGAAGGGGACGCCGCGATTTCTCAAATCGTCACAGGCTTCCTTCAAAGCCTTTTGCTCTTCGTAGCCGAAGCCCTTATCGGTGTAGCTTGTGAAGGAGGAGGATACGGAGATGGGCATGTAGGGCGGGTCGAGGTAGACGAAGTCGCCGGGTCGGGCGTCTTGCAAAATTTCGCGGTAGTCCTTACTGGAAATCTGAACGCCCGGAGCCTGAAGGCAGGAGGCGGCGGCGCGAATGGCCTCCTCATTTACGATGTTCGGATGCTTGTAGCGGCCAAAGGGCACATTGAATTGTCCGCGGCTATTCACGCGGTAGAGTCCATTGAAGCAGGTCTTATTGAGATAGAGAAGCCGCGCCGCCCGCGCCACCGGCGAAAGATTTTTATAATCCGCCGAGCGATCCAAATTTCGAAGCTCGTAGAAATAGTCCCGGCTGTGCTTCGCCTCGTGCTCCCGCAAAAGAGAAATCAGCGCGTCGGTGTCATCACGGATCACTTCATAGATTTCCATGAGCGACTGATTGTAGTCATTGATGATTGCGTTTTTAGGTACTAGTGAAAAATATAGTGCGCCCCCCCGAAAAATGGTTCGATATATTTTTCGTAGGAAACTTTCTCGATGAGCGGACGAAGCTCGCCTAAGAGCTGGCGCTTCCCGCCCACCCATTTCAAAACCGGAGAAATGGCCATGGAAATTCTCCTTTCGGTATTTGCGAAAAAATTATTTCATAGAAACTTTTCGATCCATTATATGATCGGATAGCGGGAAGGCGCAAGATCAGAAACAGGTTCAAGGTTCAGGGTTCAAGGTTCAAGGGATGGTGCCGCACGCGGAAGTGAGGAGTGAGGAGTGAGGAGTGGTGGTGCGGCGCACAATTCATAAAGCGCC
>CAVKMC010000363.1:0-2206 GCA_963657285.1 Agathobacter sp. | reverse complement strand
CCGGATTACTGTCACCCTTTCGGGATGACGGCTTAACCAATCTTGACATTTACAATAAAATCTATGGTAATAGAGAAATCAGCGAACCTGCAAAGAAAAATAAAATTGCTGATTTATGCGGCGGTAGAAAAATAAATACCAATGACTTGATCTGTATTTCCCGCGCGTTCAATGTCTCTTTAGATTGGCTCGTATTCGGTAAAGAGAAAGCGGCTACACAAGACGCGGCGGAAAGCCGGGAAGCTAGCAGTGATATAAAAGAAAAGAGCGATGACGAAACAGAGCCAGGGAATACCGTTCGCGGCTTCCTTGCCGCTCTTATGGCCCTCTCACTTTGTGAGTATGTCCAAAACTTTAAAATAGACGCTCATGGCCATGATTACTTTTATCATGACATTAAAATTTCTTTTTCGGTTTCACCAATTGAAAAACCTTATGATCCGGAATTATATAAGAGTTATCAGTCACTTTGTTATCAATGTGATACCGTTTCGTATTTAATTAACGGGCTACTACGTCTTTCTAATCCTCAACTTCTTAGCCTACCTATCAATGATGAAATAATGCTTAGTGCAAAGAAAGCCAAGTACAAACAAATACTCAATGCTATCCCATCAAGCCAAAAATTTAGTAACCTCGAACAGAACCTTAAAGCACTTTTCGCGAAGAAAATCGTATTCTACAACAACAGCAATGGCATAACAGAAGTATTCATCTCCAAAAATTACTAACCTGCACAAAAAGCAGCCCCGCCCACATCAGCGGCCAGGCTGCTTTTATATTGCTCCTATTCGATTTTCCAAGATCCGGCGGCTATGGCTGCACGCTCTCCAGGATTCCCGCCGCCTTCCTGCTGGCTCCTATTTCCGCGCAAGACTCCCTTACTAGCCTCCTCACATGGCCAGTAGATAAACCCACCGCCTTTCCTACCCGCTCCCACGGTTTCCGACTGATAAACCGCTCCACCATGATCGCCTTCCTAGAATAATCCGGATCCAGCCCCAACAGGTCAAGCGCTTTACACTCCCTATCACAGAAATCAATAAACGCCTTGAGATACGCCAGTCGCGCCGCCTCTATCTTCTCCACCTCATCGGCGATGTCATAACGCCGCCCGCCCTGCACCCTGTCATGGATCACAACACCATGGACGCTATGGGCTGCCTGCTGCACCTCCTGCAGCTTCTCCCATAGAGCTTGCACACGTAGACCCGCGCGCCGGGTATCCTCGAAAAATGCCTTCACTGCTTCCTTCTCCATCTGATCCCCTCATCAAGAAATCAGCCCACACCTTGCCCCTTTCCCATCTCCATTATACCGTGATCGCCTTATAAAGAACATTAGTTTTCTTGCAGTATCCACCGGATCCATCCCCTTGTGTGAACCCCCCACCTCATCCGCCAGCACCGCGCGCCCCTGGCTTCTCAATCGCTCCCCACCGTGTGAGATCCGCAAGCAAATGTGAAAACAATTTCGCGCCTAAATCCTTTTCGGGGTCGTGAGAACCGCAAGCAAAGAAAAGCCCCCTCGCAGAACCTAAAGACTTTCCGGCGGGTCATCTCCTCCACCTCGAAGCACTCACCACCTCGAAGGCGCACCCGTTACCTCGAAGGCTCAGCCAGTCCCTAAAGCTCACACCCCCAGCCCATAGCTGCCTGCATCCGCCCGCCTTCCTCATCCAGCCCTCGAAGCCGCCTTCCTCATACTGCCTACTGCAGCTGCCTTCCCCTGGCGCCTCGCTGCCTCCCTCATGCCTCACCTCATCCAGCCCTCGAACCCCGCTTCCTAACCTGGCTATCTTCTGCAGCGCACCCCGTCCCAGCTCCTCACCGCTTGCATGATCCGCGCCTCTAATCCCTCATCATTTCCCTTGTGTGCCTGTAAGCAAAGAAAACGCCCCTAGCACGTCCACTAGGTAAATCAGCCGCCGGAATGCCTGCACCTTTCCCAAAAGAAAACGACGCTACAAATATCATCACAAATATTTGTGGCGCCGTTCTTGCTTCTCGTGTACCTAATTTTTCCTAGCCTAGACCATAGAAAAATTAAAATTTTTTAATGGGGTATTTAGTGGGGTATTTTGATTTTTGAGCAAAGGAAAACCGTGAACCCCCCTGTATTTATCGATACTTTCTACTTATGTTCGTTATACCTTATTATTATAGCATACTTATTCTTGAAATTTTTCTTAAATTTGTGAATGGCG
>CAVKMC010000362.1:0-2211 GCA_963657285.1 Agathobacter sp. | reverse complement strand
GTAGTCGGTGGTCGGTGGTCAGTTCGCTTTTCCGCTATCTGACCTCCTTCCTTTGGAAGGAGGGGGACCGCGTCAGCGGTGGAGGTTGGGCCAAACACGGCCCGACTACCGACTACTTTCTTTCCCCCATCATACCCATTCTCCCCCGCCGCCGCAACAGGGCCTTGGCGGGATTTATTTTTTATTTAAAAATCCCTACAAGTTCCTTCAATCCCTCTTGGTAGAGTATAGCCAATGAGGGCGCCACCGATCTATCAGCTTACCATCTCTCCTTACAAGCCGGCGCTCCTCATCACCAAATGGAAAACGTTTGGCGATAGGAAATCCGATTTCCTGCATCGCCATAGCTTTGAGCTTTGAGCCTGGAGCTTGGAGCTCGGCTAGTGTCACTTAGTATGCAACAGCGTTCTATTAAAGTGACAAGTCTCCACTGTTCAGCATGTCTACTGCCACTAAAGAGGCTCCAAGCTCCCAGCTCCAGGCTCCTAGCTATAGCGAAGCAGCCAAACGCCTTCCCTCGTCTCACCATCTCACCCCTTGGAGGAACATCATGACCAAGCACTTACGCGACCATCCCTACTTCACTCTGCTCTTCTTCTCCCTCTTCCTATACCTGGCGGGGAATCAGCTGCTCCCGGTGACGGACACCGCCGAGTCGAACTATGCCTTGACCGCCAAGGAAATGGTGCTCTCCGGCGACTGGCTCTCGCCGCAGATCTACGGCCACTACTGGTACGACAAGCCCATTTTCTACTACTGGGAGCTGGCGCTTTCCTTTGCCCTCTTCGGCTTCAACGAAATGGCCGCCCGCCTTCCTGCGGCGCTCCTTGGCACAGCCTCCCTCCTCTTCACCTACTGGTTCGCCCGCCGGGTCTACGGCGAAAAGGTGGGCTGGCTCACCGCCATGATTCTCGGCACCTCTGTGGAATTCTGGCTCCTTTCGAAAGCCGTCATCACCGACTCCACCCTCTTCCTTTTCATGAGCGGCGCCATCGCCTTCTTCTACCTGGGCTACGCAGAAAATAGAAAATATTATTTCCTCTGCTATGTCTTTGCCGCCCTCGCCACCCTTACCAAGGGCCCCATCGGCATCCTCCTCCCGGGCCTCGCCGGTCTCCTCTTCCTTATCTACAACAAAGACCTTTCGGAAATGAGAAGGGTGCACCTTTTCTCCGGTCTTGGCATTTTCTTTGCCCTTTGCGGCCTGTGGTACGGCCCCATGTACTACCTCCACAGCTCCGATTTCATCCTGAATTTCCTGGGCGTTCACAACTTCCTTCGCGCCACCGTCTCCGAGCACCCCTCTCACAATACCTGGTACTTCTACTTTATCGTTTACCTCGTCGGCTTCGCCCCCTGGAGCTTCACCGTCCCCTACTCCCTCTATAAGAAATGGAAAGAGAAATCCCTGGACCTGCGCTCCGCCTCCAATGCCACCCAGCTTCTCGTGATCTACGCCGCCGTGGTCATCGTCTTCTTCGAGCTCATCGCCACCAAGTACACCACCTACACCTTCCCGGCCCTCTTCTCTCTCTCCATTTTGACCGCCCTTCTCTATAAGGACATCACCTTCCGCATCGAGCGGACTTCCCTCTCTGCTGCCCTCCTCTACACCGCCCTCGCCATCTTCATCGCTCCTGGCATCATGCTCTCCCACTCCGGCAAAGAAGTCGGCGTCGCCCTCGCCCGCATGGACACCGCCGGCGAGACCATCGCCTTCACCGGCGACTACCGCACCAGCGCCGTCTTCTACAGCGGCAAGACCATCTACTACGCCGTCCCCAAAAAGGAAATCGCATCCATGCGCCCCGGCGACCTCTCCTGGAATGCGAAAAACGTGATGCCCCTCATGGCCGAAGAGGACCTTCTGGGAAATCAGAACTTCATCATCATCGTCAAAACCGATGACAGCAATCCCCTCCTCACCGCCATGAGCGACAACGAAAACTCCTTCGAAGTCCACGTCCCCGGTGAATACACCATCTGGTTTAGAAAAGGCTACAAGCTTGGCTAGCGAGACAGGAAACTCGCGTACCTGCCTCGTCATAGCTTTGAGCTATGAGCTATGAGCTTGGAGCTTCTTTGGCGACAGTAGGCGTGCTGAACAGTGGGGACTTGACACTTTAGTAGAACGCTGTTGCATGCCAAGTGACACCAGCCGAGCTCCAAGCTCCAAGCTAAAAGCTCCTAGCTATGACGAAGCAGGTACGC
>CAVKMC010000361.1:0-2259 GCA_963657285.1 Agathobacter sp. | reverse complement strand
GACCAATCTTCTTTATTGTTCTGTTATGTCCAATTCCATTTTTAATTTTCTCTGAAGTCTGATTTTCCCGACTATTCCATACAATATCCAGTTCTTCCAGGTTCTCAGTCTTGTCGTTGATGCACCTGTCGCGCCTTTCTTCCTCCAATTTTCCCAGCTCTTCCATCGCCTTCAGCCCCGCCGGTGTCGCTGCCCAGCCGAGTCCCAGCATGTTCGCGATCATATTTGTCGCAATATATTTCACCGCAGGATGCCCGTCCGGCAGGTTCGGGAAGAGAAACCTTATCACCGGCCGCATTTTCTCCGTCAGCGCCTCGATGAGTCCCGCCCGCTCGCCGATCTTTAAGATCCCGCACCAGAACGACATGATTCCAAGCATCGTGACTCCTAAGGTCACCGCCTCCTTCGCCGAGTCCAGCAGCCCATTTGTCACTTCCCCCATATTCCCATGAAACGCCGCCCAGAAGATCCCGGCCGCCATCATTCCTGCCCAGAGCACATTTAACATAAAAAGATCCCACATTTCTGTCAGAGTCGGCAGTGCCTTAGCTGCCTGCGCTTAAAGCACAGATACACCTGACCACTGCCTGGATTTCTCTATCTTATGACAAAAATATGGGATCTATGATTTTTATAATTATTCCAAAACTTTCACTAGGCTGTTTTCCGTGTTTTTACTCTCCGCACAGCGCCGCCATAACCTCCGGCACCGTCTCGATCTTGTCACACCGGTACGCGTTGCTTCCGCAGAATAACAGCGCCTCGTCGATCTTACCTTCCGCGGCGTTAATTAACGCCTTCGTGATACAGTACGGTGTTGTCGCCGGATTGCAATGTTCCAGGCACTGGAAGCACCGCTCCACCTTCAGCGGTCCCTGGGCGACACGCTCCAGGAACTTATTCTTAATCGCCCGCCCCGGCATTCCCACCGGGCTCTTCACGATCACGATATCTTCCTCTTTCGCGTTGATGTACGCCTCTTTGTATGCAATATCCGCGTCACATTCCTCGGTGGTCACGAATCTTGTCGCCGCCTGGACGCCCTCAGCCCCAAGCTCAAACTGGTGCAGAACATCCTTGTGATCGAAGATTCCTCCTGCCGTGATGACCGGAATGTGCTTTTTATACTTCTCGGCAAAACTCTTCACCGTCTCGATGATTCCCCGGACTTCCTTATCATAAGCCGGTTCATCAAAGGTCTCCGCCACATGTTTTGTGTCAGCTCCAAGCTCCGTGAGCTGCTCCCTGGAAAATCCAAGGTGACCGCCCGCGCATGGACCTTCCACCACGACGAAATCCGGCGCCGTGTGGTACTTTCTGTCCCACATTCGGCAGATCACAAGGGCAGATTTCACGGAGGAAACGATGGGAGCGATCATGGTGCGGCGCTCTTTTTTCTCAGAACCGCCGTCCTCATTCTCCGCCTCAGCGACAAATTTCGGCATGTCGATGGGAAGACCGGCACCGGAGATGATCACGTCCGCCCCGGCTTTCACCGCCTCTTTCACATAGGACGCGTACTCCTTCGTCGCGACCATGATGTTGAAGCCTAAAACGCCCTGAGGCGCTTTCTCCCTGGCTTTCTGAAGCTCCGAATGGATCGCCCGTAAGTTGGCTGCCATGGGATTCTTTCCGAACTCATGATCCTTAAATCCGATCTGGGCTGTGGAAATAATTCCGATTCCTCCCGCCTTCGCGACAGCTCCGGCTAAAGACGAAAGACTCACGCCGACGCCCATTCCTCCCTGGATCACCGGGCGCTTCGCCACGAGGTTTCCTATTTTTAATGGTTTCAAGCTGATGGCTGTCTCCATATTTCCTCCTAAATGATAACGATCCATATCTGTCCAACACTTCCGCAGAACTGAACAGAAATCATTTCCAAATTGCTTTTATTTTTGAAACAGCCATATGCCGACTTGCACATGGCTGTTTCATTTCCTAGAATTTCCGGAATCTCTCATACCGCCGCTCCGCCAACGTCTTTCCATCAAGCTGCGTCCATTCCTCAAAGAACTCCTCCATGGCATCTTCCATGGTCTTCGCAATCTCTGGAAGTGTCTCCGGGTCTGCCGGTTCCGGCTCCGGAATCACGCGTTCAATAATTCCAAGCTCTTTTAATTCCTTCGCGGTCATCTTCATGACCCGTGCCGCCTCGTCCGCGCGCTTGCTGTCCTTCCAGAGGATCGACGCGAAACCTTCCGGGGAGAGAACGGAATACACCGCATTCTCCATCATCCAGACCTCGTTCGCCACAGC
>CAVKMC010000360.1:0-2264 GCA_963657285.1 Agathobacter sp. | reverse complement strand
TTTGTTTGTGCGCCGCACCTCCCCCTGAACCTAAATACTTGAACCTTGAACCTTTTCTCACTTATTACTCCTCGGGTCCAAAATGTCTCTCACGCCGTCGCCTAGGAGGTTGAAGCCCATGACGGTGATGAGGATGAAGAGGCCCGGGAAGGCGGCGTACCACCACTGGTCGATGGCGTAAACGCGGGCGGTGGAAATCATAGCGCCCCACTCAGGCAGCGGCGGCTGGGCGCCGAGGCCGATGAAGCTCATAGACGACGCGATGAGGATGGCATCACCGATGCCCAAGGTCATCTGTACCATCAAGGGAGAGAGGCAATTCGGCACGATGTGGCGCACCACGATCCAAAGCGGCGACGCGCCGAAGGTGCGAGCGGCCTTGACGTAAGGCTCCTTCTTCAGGGAGAGCACCTGGCCGCGCATGAGGCGCACATAGAGCGGGATGCGGACGATGCACACCGCCAGCATGGTATTGAAAAGTCCCGGTCCCAGAGCCGCAGTCAAGGCGAGCGCCAAGACCATGGACGGGAAGGAGAGCACCATATCGGTGGCCGCCATGATGAGCCGGTCCACTCGCCCGCCGGCGTAGCCGGAAAAGCTTCCGATGGCGCAGCCGATGATGGCAGCGATGAGGACGATGGATAGACCCACCATGATGGAAATACGAGCGCCGTAGAAGACGCGGGAGAGCACATCGCGTCCCATTTCATCGGTGCCAAAGATGTGCGCCGACGACGGCGCCTGCAGGCGGTCAGCCATGTTCATGAGATTCGGATCGTAGGGACTGATGAGCGGCGCCAGGATGCTGATTAGAAGGATCAGCGCCACGATGCCGGTGCCTAAGAGAGTCAATTTATTTTTCAGCAGGATTTCTGCTGTCTTTTTCCAAAAGGAAGGCCGCGAAAGAGCGGCCGCTTCTTCGGATATCATTCGCCATCACCTCCACTGATCTGCGGATTCAGAATGTTGTAAATGATATCTACCACCATATTGATCAGCACATAGCCGGCGGACACCACAAGTGTGAAGCCCATGATGGCCGGGAAATCCAGATACGCGATGGAGTCCATCACATATTTCCCCATGCCGGGCCAGCCGAAAATTGTTTCCGTAATGACAGCGCCGCCCAAAAGCTCGCCCACCGTGAGGCCGGTGATGGTGACGGTGGGGATCAGCGCATTTTTCAGTGCGTAGTGATAAATAATTTTCCGCTTCGGGATACCGCAAGCGCGGGCCGTGCGGATGTAGTCCTGCTCCAAGACGTCGATCATGCCGCTTCGCACCTGGCGGGTGATGATGGCCAGCTGCGCGTAGGCCAGGCACAGCGCAGGGAGAAGCAGGTGATGGATCGCCGAGAGCACCACGTCCATATTTCCTTCGAGAAGTCCATCAATGACATAAAGCCCCGTCACATGAAGAGGCGGAGCCAGGAACGTATCCAGTCGTCCCGAAGCAGGAAATATAGGAAATACTTTGTAGAACAAGATGAGGCATACCACGCCGGACCAGAAGAGCGGGATGGATACGCCGACCATGGAAATCATGCGGCTGGCGTGGTCGATCCAGGAGTCGCGATGCACCGCCGAGATGACGCCCAGGAGGATCCCAAGCACCACAGCGATGGCCATGGAGAAAAGCGTGAGCTCTAGGGTGGCGGGGAAATATTTCGCCAGCTCACCGGACACCGGCATCTGGGTGCGGATGGAAAGTCCCATGTCCCCATGGAAAAGGCCGCCCATATAGATCAGGTACTGCTCTACGATGGGCTTGTCCAATCCCAAGGACTCCCTCGCCGCCGCCAGGGTCTCCGCCGAAGCGTGAGGCCCCACCAGCATCCGCGCCGGATCCCCGGGGATCAGGTGCGAAATCGCAAAGGTGACGATGGAAACGCCAAGAAACACCAGGAAGAGGTGTAGGAATTTCTGTAGTAAAAAACGATAGGAAAACATAAAGCCTCCTTATGAAAGCGGGATTGGCGGGGGTGGTTTTAGTAGTCGGTAGTCGGTAGTCGGTGGTCAGGACGCGTTTAACTGCTATCCCATTCACCCTGTAATCGCTATCGAGTTTGTAGTCGGTAATCGGTGGTCGGTAGTCGGAGCGCACTTGACGTCGGGGAACCGACTACCGATCACCGACTACCGATTACTAAGTCGATAGTGGTAGTGCCACTATGTATGCTCCTTCGGTAAGCAAGCCCGACTACCGATTACCGACCACCGACTACTAGTTAGCTACCAACTACTAAGCCGACAGCTGCACCTCCT
>CAVKMC010000359.1:0-2269 GCA_963657285.1 Agathobacter sp. | reverse complement strand
GATCCCATACAGGGATTCGGGCCTTGCCTATTTCAGATGACCTTAGTATTTTACAAAATGAAAGAGGTACTTATCATGGAAATGACAGTAGAAAATGTAAAGATTGCAGAACTCATGGCGAAGGAAGGCGCTGAGGAAGCAGCTAAAAAGATCGAAGAAATCATGGCAGCCGATGAGGAAGTCAGTGCACTGGTAGAAGTGGCAAAAAGCGTAGAAGATGCGTTTGCTGCTGTAAAGAAATATATCCGACTCACCTTGGATGAATTCAAGGTCGTTTTCCAAAAAGCAGTGGATTATTTCAGGGAAGACAAAGAAGTCGTGGGAGATGAAGTGCTTGACTGCGTATCCGGCGGCGGATTCTGGGGCGATCTGTGGAACAAAGTCAAGAAGCCGCTCCTGGCAGTAACCGTTTTCACCTGCTGCGTAGTTGGCGGCGTAATGGCCGGTAGTGCTGCAGGCATCCCCGGCATGATTGCGGGCGCCGTCATGGGCGCTGTGGGCGGTGCTTGCGGCGCTATCGCTATCATGTTGGATGATGACAAAAAGAAATAAGTAAGAGGCGTATCGCATGGAAATGACGGTAGAAAATGTAAATATCGCCGATCTCATGGCGAAAAAGGGCGCGGAGGAAGCGACCAAAAAGATCGAGGAAGTCCTGACAGCCGATAAAGAAGTCAATGCATTGATCGAAGCAGCACAGACCGTAGAGGATGCGTACGCTGCGGTGAAGAGATGCCTCAACCTGACTTTGGAAGAATTCAAGATCATTTTCCAGAAAACCGTGGACTACTTCAAAGAAGACAAAGAAGTGATAGGAGATGAAGTCCTTAACTCTGTATCCGGCGGCGGATTCTGGGGAGACGCATGGAATTATATCAAGAAGCCGCTTCTGGCAGTGGCTGTCTTCGCAGGCTGCATGGTGGCCGGCGTCGCCATCGGCGCAGCTACCGGCGGGGTCGTCGGCGCCGGCGTAGGCGCCCTGGCGGGCTTTACGGTAGGGATCGTAAGCGCCATCAAAATTGCGACTACCTAAGAAAACATAGTCTTATAAGCACACAAAAAGAGCCGTGAAAAAATATTTTTCACGGCTCTTTTTGCGCGCGTGGAAATGGTGAACGCTCTGCCTTCGGCACCTGAAGGCATGCTCGCATCGGCTCGCTTCTGTCAAATGCGTACTAATTACTGATCACTAATCGCTAATTACTGATCACGAATTACTGACTACTAAATCAATAGCGTTATCCAACGCGATCCCCCTTGTAGCGATAGCTGAAATAGAGGAAGACGAGGAAAGCGCAGGTGAAGGCGGTGAGGCTGGTGAGCTGGGCGCTCTTGAGGCCGAAGGCCAGGGTGCCGTAATCGCCGCGGAAGAATTCTAGGAAGAAGCGCAGCAGCGAGTAGAGCATGATGTAGAGGCAGAAGACGGTGCCGCGGGGCTGCTTGAAGGCGCTGTACCAAAGGAGAAGGCCGAGGATGATGAGGTCCCCTTGGCATTCCCACACTTCCGCAGGCCACAGGGGCTGGGCGCCGTAGGTGTGATAGGCGAGAGTCGTGTCCGGGTAGAGGATGCCGAAATTGGATCCCGTAGGATGGCCGAAGGCGTCGCCATTCATGAAATTGGCGATGCGGCCGATGGCCTGGCCAAAGATGATGGCCGGCGTCACGATGTCGGCGAAGGAGAGAACGGGAATATCATGTTTCTTCAAGTAGAAATAAGCGGCCACGCAGGCAAAGATGACGCCGCCCTGGATGGCCATGCCGCCCTGCCACACG
Organism: Agathobacter sp.; assembly: GCA_963657285.1. Taxonomy (GTDB): domain Bacteria; phylum Bacillota; class Negativicutes; order Veillonellales; family Dialisteraceae; genus Dialister. Next base: position 496 of record CAVKMC010000359.1, on the reverse strand, counting down.
TAGGGTATTTCCAAGAGATGATCATGGTAGTAGTCCCAGTCGAAGAAAAAGACATCCCACAGCCGCCCGCCGATGATGCCGGAGAAGGCGACAGTGAGCCCCAGGTCGAATACATGCTCGTGCCAATCCTTTCCTGATTTCTTCAAAAGGAAATAGGCCATCACGCATCCGAAGATGATGCCTAAGGAAAAAAAGATGCCGTAAAAGCGGATCGGAAAGTCTCCGATGAAGGTTACGTATTGGTACATGGTAAAGTCTCCTTGTTTTTATTTCCTTATTATACAGCATTCAGCAAGGGATTTAGTAATTAGTGATCAGTAATTAGTACGCATTTAGCTCCTGAGTCAAATATGTAGATTTCCTTTTATCAGAGGCTTCGGTCAAAAAGGTATCATGATACATGACGCAAAAGCCAAATGCGTACTAATCACTAATTACTGATCACTGACCGCTGACTACTAATTACTAATTACTAATTACTAATACTGACTAAACC
>CAVKMC010000358.1:0-2274 GCA_963657285.1 Agathobacter sp. | reverse complement strand
AGGCACTTCTATCCTCCGCTATCGCGCGCCCCTTCTCCAAGGGGCTACTCTCTTAAGGCTAGCGTCACAATCGACACTAACCCTCAGCATACTTTTTTGACTCAACAGTGTTTCCATAGACGAATAGCAGAACCGCGAAGCTGCCAGCGCTTCACATCAAGATTCGTTCGCTCAAACATGCAAACTGACTCCGATAAAGCTCCAAGCTCCCAGCTCAAAGCTCAAAGCTATGACGAAGCAGGCAAACGCGCCAAACGCGCCCCCATTTCAGGCAACAAAAAACTGCAGCCATAGGCCGCAGTTTTTTCTGTCTTATTTTCTTTCTTTGATTCGAGCAGCTTTGCCGGAGAGGCCACGCAGGTAGAAGAGCTTCGCGCGACGAACGATACCGCGGCGCTTTACTTCGATCTTTTCGAGACGTGGGGAATGAACGAGGAATGTTCTTTCTACGCCTACGCCGTAGGAAATACGACGAACGGTGAAAGTTTCTCTTACGCCGGCATTTCTTCTAGCGATAACTACGCCTTCGAATACCTGGATTCTTTCGTTCTTGCCTTCTACGACTTTAACATGAACTCTTACGGTGTCCCCGGGACGGAATTCAGGAATGTCGTTTCTCAGCTGTTCCTTTTCCAATGCTTCAATGATATTCACGATCTTTTCCTCCTATCACACAGGACATTCATGCCGATCGCAGGTGGCAGAGGACTGTCCAGACTAACGGTAGAATTGTACCACAGTAGGAGGTGTAATGCAAGGAGAAATTATGTTGGAAGGTTCAAGGTTCAGGGTTCAAGGTTCAGGGTTCAAGGTTCAAGGGAAGGTGCGCCGCACAATTCATAAAGCGGCGCGAGTTTTTAAAATGGAAATCCGCGCACCTGCTTCGTCATAGCTAGGAGCTAGGAGCTTGGAGCTTGGAGCAAGTCTACCCCATGAGACGCTAAAAAGCTTTGTCAGCATGGAGGGCCTCGTTTTTCGGCTAGCGTGGCAAGCTTACAAGCTCATTGCTCATAGCTATGAGGAAGCAGGTAAACGCGGTGATTTTCAAAACTTGCGGCGCTTCTTAATTTGTGCGCCGCACCTCCCCTTGAACCTAAATACTTGAACCTTGAACCTTTATTCGCCCTTCAGCACCCGCTCTGCCTTCTCGATATTCTTATGGATCGCGCCGAGGCAGGTTTTGAATTTCTGCATTTCTTCGTCAGTGAATTTGTATTCCATCACTTCTTCCACGCCGTTGATGCCGATGAGAGCCGGGACGCCTACGAAGACGTCGCGCTCGCCGTATTCGCCGCGGAGCTCGACAGAGCAGGGGAGGATGCGTTTTTCATCGTGGAGGATGGTGCGTACCAGGGTAGCAGCAGCGGAGGCGATGCCGTACTCGGTGCAGAATTTCCCGCTGTAGGTGACCCAGCCGCCTTTGATAGCGGTTTCCTGTACCTTGTCCTTATCGAAGACGAAGCGCGGGTCTTCTTCCATATCCTTCAAAGGCTTGCCGTAGAAATTGATGACAGACCAGGGAACGATCTGGGACGCGCCGTGTTCGCCCAGCATGAAAGCGAAGAAGCCGCGGGAGTCCAGGCCGGTCTGATCAGAAATCGCATGGATCAGGCGGGAGGAGTCCAGCAGCGTGCCGGTGCCCAGGACCTTGCCGCGGGGCAGCCCGGAGAGCTTCGCGATGAGGTGAGCAATCACGTCGCAGGGATTGGTGATGGAAACGAAAATACCATGGAAGCCGCCGGCCATGACCTTCGGGATGTAGTCAGCCACCTGGCGCACACTATTTTCCAATTCATCATCCCGATTTCCCGTAGCGCAAAGAGTGATGTCGCCCACCGCATTGACGATGATGTCGCAATCCTTCAGGCCTGCATAGTCCGCTCTTTTGTATACGGAATGATTCGGCATGTACATCACAGCGTCATTCAGGTCCTGACATTCGCTGATGGCCTTCGCTTCGTTCAGATCGCAAAGCAAAATTTCATCGGCAATCCCCATCATGCCCAGACAGAATGCCACATGGGCGCCCACATGGCCCAGCCCCACGACGCCAACAATTCTTTTCTTCAACATAGAAATACCCTCCTAGCGTTACCCCATATAATAAGTAAAAAAATAGTAGAGAATGGCAAATGCATTCTCTACTATGAATGGTAACATATGGGGACAGAAGGTTCAAGGATTTGAGGGTTAGTAATCAGTGATCAGTACCCCCCCCGCGCAAAAAGCAGAGACACTCCCAAAGAGTATCTCTGCTTTTTCATTTCAATCGGA
>CAVKMC010000357.1:0-2299 GCA_963657285.1 Agathobacter sp. | reverse complement strand
GCTTAGTTGAAACGTAATTAAATGCTAAGTGTCTCTATCAGAGCTCCAAGCTCCAGGCTCCAAGCTCAAAGCTATGACGAGGCAGGTAAACGCGCATACCCGCGATCCCCCTAACCGCAAAACCCCCGAGACCAAGCTCGGGGATTTCTATTTCATAGCATATTCTTTTTCCAGAGGACGAAGGTAGCCACCAGAGTCAGGAGGACGCCGGCGGCGATGACGCCTAGGAAACCGTATTCCGACTCTGCCAGGGGGACGGGGACGTTGATACCCCAGAGGCTGTAGACCAAAGTCGGGATGGCCAAGATAATGGTGACGGAGGTCAAGAATTTCATGATCTGGGACAGGCGGTTCGAAATGATGGAAGAGAAGGAGTCCATCATGGACATCAAAATGTTGGTATAGATTTCCGCCATTTCCAATGCCTGCTTATTTTCGATGATCACGTCTTCCAGGAGGTCCTCGTCTTCCTCGTACATTTTGAGCAGCGAGTGGAGCGGGCTATTTCTGAGACGCATGAGACGCTCCATCACATTTTCGTTGGCGTGCAGGGCGAAGTTGAAGTAGGTCAGAGATTTCTGCAGCTCCAGCATGCGGAAAAGCTCTTTGTTCTGCAGGGATTTCCTGACCTGGGTCTCGATGACGTCGGTCTGCTTGTAGATTTGCTGCAGGAAATACAGGAACGAAGAGGAGGCCTGCGATAGGATTTGGAAGAGGAAACGGGTCTTCTTGTAGGTCTGGAAGGAGGTGAAGGAGTTGTTCAAGAATTTCTGGATCACCGTATTATTTTCCAGGCACACCGTAATGAAATACTGGCGGGTGATGAAGATGCCCAGAGGGATCGCGTCGTAGGCGTCAGTCTCCAAGACCACCGGGGTATTCACGACGACGAAAATGTAGTCGTCCTCCATCTCTACGTGGGAGCGTTCTTCTCTATCCAGTGCGGTCTGCAGAGAGTCTACCGGCACGCCGGTGAGCTCATTGATTCTGACCAATTCTTCCAGCGTCGGGGCCGCCGCGTTGATCCAAGATCCTTTTTCCAGCTGCTCTAGCGGCACTCCGCAGAGTATGTGATTTTCGTTGTGTTTATAGGCCTGTATCATCAGCGTCCCCCTTTCTGTACCACTACTACTATAGTAAGAAATATGGATTCTGTCAATGATTAGTAGTCGGTGGTCGGTAATAACCGTGTAACCGATAACCGGTAACCGGTAACCGACTCCTTTACGGTCAGAGCGCACGGTTACCGGTTATACGGTAATCGGTAGTCGGTTATCGGTTATCGGTTATCGGTTATCGGTTATACGGTTATCGGTTACACGGTCGTAGGGAAGTGGCCAGACGCGCTTACCCATTTTAAAACTCGCGCCGCTATACAATTTGATGCGGCGCACCTCAACTCCACTCTCCACTCTCAGCAAACGCGCCTTGTCCCTTGACGCGCAAAAGCCACCGGGATCCCCCGGTGGCTCTTTGTATCTCTATTTCCTTAGTCGGTCAGAATCTTTACCGCTGTGCCCACTGCGCTACCGACGGCTGCACCTATGGTGAATCCGATGGCACCACCGACCCACGCGCCTCCCGGGCCGCCGACGACGGCACCGGCGATAGCGCCGCCCAGGATGCAAGCGCCCCAGATGGTGAAGCCTACGATGTCCGCTTTGTTTTTATTCCACCAAGCAGAGAGGCTCCAGCCTCCCACCACATTGTCCAGCACTTCATCAGCCAGCGCTGCCTTCGCGCCTTTGTAATAGGCTACGGCCTTATTGAAAATCACCTTCACCTGTTCCAAAGTGACGTTGGCAAATTTCTTCACGAGGGCAAATACATCCTCGATGCTCTCTGCAGCGTCCACAAGCTTGCCGGTCTCCGGATCCTCGAGGATTGCCTTCTTCACGGTCTCCACACTCTTCGCCACCTCTTCATTGGCCATAAGCGCTGCTACATTCAATTTTTCCGCTGTCAATTCGCTCATTTTGATTTCTCCTTTGTTTTTTGAACTAAGGCGCCCTCGTAGGACGCCCTTGCATGCCCTTTGCATCTTATACGCAGTGAGGGAAATATTGTTACAAAGTTATGCTTCTTTTCTATTGGGGTTGTAGTCGGTAATTACCGATAACCGTTAACCGTTAACCGGTAACCGACTCCTTTACGGTCAGCGCGCACGGTTACCGGTTATACGGTTACCGGTTATCGGTAGGGGCGCGCTTGGCTGCTCTCCCACATCCGTGAGCCGATAACCGTTAACCGGTAACCGACTCCTTTACGGTCAGAGCGCACGGTTATCGGTTATCGGTTA
>CAVKMC010000356.1:0-2299 GCA_963657285.1 Agathobacter sp. | reverse complement strand
GGTATAGGGACCGTCCGATTAGAGTGTTTGGATTTCACCCGGGCCATGCCTCGGATGGACTCCTTCTCTCGGTTGATGCATGTGTACTGCTTAGAGATAGTAATCTTTCTTCCTGGTAGGTCAATGTCAGCGTTTGTGAGCGCGAGTATTTCTCCGATGCGGGCACCGGTATAGGTGGCGATCTGCACTAGGATCCATGCTTCCCGATCCGCGGAATGAAGATAAGCAGAAAGTGTTTCAATTTCCTCGTCCGTCATGGTGCGCACCTTTGGCTTGTCGACGTCGTCCGTGCGGATTCTGTATGTGTAATCCGCGATTGGATTTACGCCGATAACATGGTACTTGACCGCGGCCTTGAACAGCATCTTCAGGAAGGTCACCCGAGATCTTATTGTGTTCGGCGAAAGCCGGAAGCTGCTGACCAGCCGGCTGATATCTATATATGTGATATCAGCCATGGGCTTGTCTAGCAGCTCGGGCATTGCTTTCAGCATTCCTTTCAGGTGCTTGCGATACAGGAACAGGGAATTGGGGGCGAGCGTCGTGCGGTCTTGAAGGTAGATTTCCCCAAATTCGCGGAGGGTGATGCCATCGTACACAGCGTCGATATCCCCCTTCTGTCTGACCTCCGCCAGGAGTTTCTCCTTCTCCTTATCCGACGCAGCGAGGGACCGGAGCATGAATCCACTCCGGGAGGCCTGCTTCCATGTCCCATCTCTTGAGCGATAGGACAGAATCAGCTGGTAATTGGGCTTCCCGTTTTTTCGCGGTCGGTTCCGGATGATGAAGCTATAATTCAAATCCATGATTCGCTCCTACTTGAGAATGTTACGAAACAGAAGGAACATCGGTAGTGACGTCTCGTTCTTCCTCCTCCTTTTTTTCGCTCTCGTATGCATCTCGGATGATAGCCTGCTGGGTCTGAAGCTGCTCAACAGTCACATCATTATGGAATTGCGCAACGAAAGTGAAAAAGGCTTCGGATACGTCCTGGCGTTTTTCCGGATCCATAAAAAGGAACACCTCCATGAGCCTGCGCTGATTCGCGTCGAGATTATAGCGGTCGCATACCGCTTCGAGAATCTGACGGTCGCTTTCTCCACGCATCTCCCCTTCGCCGGTGGTGAGCCATTCATAGCTCACATCAAACTTCTTGGAAACCAGCTGCAGGAAGGTATCATTGGGGGTCACTCGGCCACGCTCATACTCGTGCACAGCCGAGCGGGTGGTGCCCAGCATTCCCGCGAAACGCTCCTCGGAGAGCTTTGGCCGGATGGAAAGTCGGACGGAACGGATTCTTGAACCAAGGTCGTTCATTGAATCACCTCCTTTCTTTAATACCTATCATATACCAATGGGCTCGGCCTGTAAACTCAAAAAGAGAAAAATCTTTTTAGAAAATGGCTTTACAACTTCAAAAAACAGAGCTATGATGGGTGCAACAGGTAAAGAACACCCAGGCAAACGAGGGTGGGAACCCAAATAGGAGGAAACAGTATGAGCAAAATCAATAAGACCCTGACCATTGGCGTAGAGGTAGAGATGAACAACATCGCAAGATACGACGCCGCAGACATCGCCGCAGAGTTCTTCGGAACAGGCAGCCACGAATACGAAGGCAACGGACACGATACATATGTAGCCTACGACGCACAGGGCCGCAAATGGCAATTCATGCGCGACGGCAGTATTCACGGCCCGGAAGGCGAAAAATGCGAGCTCGTAACCCCGATTCTGAATTACGAGGACATCGAAACCCTGCAGGAGCTGGTACGCTGCCTGCGCAAGGCGGGAGCCCAGAGCAGCGAGGGCGAAGGCTGCGGCATCCACGTACATATCGGAGCAAAGGACTTCACCCCGCAGCACCTCCTGAACTTGGTCAACATCATGGCTAGCAAGCAGGACCTCATCTACAAGGCCCTCGGGGTGGACGGTTACCGCGAGAGCGAGTATTGCCAGAAATTCAAGGCCGACTACATCGAGGCCGCCAACAACCACAAGGCCACCCAAATGGAAGACGACTGGTACATCTACAACGGCGGCGCCTTCGAATCCCGCCGGTCGCACTACAACGAGAGCCGGTACCACGGCCTGAACCTTCACGCCTACTATACTAAGGGCACCGTAGAATTCCGCCTTTTCAACGGAACCCTGCACGCCGGTCGCATCAAAGCCTACATCCAGTTTTGCGTAGCCATGGCGAGCCAAGCCCTGGCGCAGAAACACGCGAGCCATAAGGTAACCGAATCCACCAACGAGAAGTACACCTTCCGCACCTGGCTCCTGCGGCTGGGCCTCA
>CAVKMC010000355.1:0-2333 GCA_963657285.1 Agathobacter sp. | reverse complement strand
ATGATAATATCACATTGGCTTGGCGTTGTCAACAGCGATTTTCGATTTTGTTTTTCGATTTTCGCTCTTGGCTTGGCTCAAGCGTGTATTATTATAGCAGGGGGAGCCGCGGGTGTCAACGGGGAATTTTGAAAAACTTTTTGCTTTAGTGGTCGGTGGTCGGTGGTCGGTACGTGCTTGGCTGTGGGCTCATGGTTTCCTTTGTCCGCTTTCGCTTTTTTAGTAGTCAGTGGTCAGTAGTCAGTGATCAGTACGTGCTGAGCGATAGCGTCAGAAACACTAAGCCCTCCCCGCTAAAGAGGGCTTGGCTATGGTGCACGGCCATCTTCCGGTCTTCGGCCACCAACTTCCGCGAAGAAGATATATGCAGCCGGCTCGCTTGCGCCAAGCATGTACTGACTACCGACTACCGACCACCGACTACTAAAACGACCACCGACTACTAAAACGGCTACCGATTACTAAACCACCACAGGATTCCCGCGACGTGAAGCGCCATACAAAAAGGCACAAGGAAAATAAATTTCTTGTGCTTTGTTTTGTGACGGAAGATGTGCATGGCGGCGTAGGCGCCTAAGCTGCCTCCGCAGAGGGCCCACATGAGGAGTGTGGCTTCAGGAATGCGCCAGGCTCTGCTCATGGCTTTCCATTTATCGATGCCGTAGAGAATGAAGGCGGCGGCGTTCATGAAAAGGAAATAGGTGAGAAGAATTTTCTCTGTCATGATGCTCTCCCTATAGTAATTTCTCTACAAAGGCGGCAAGCCTGGCGTGAGGGCCGGCGAGGGGAATCTTTTTGTATTCCTCCGGCGTGAACCAGCGGTATTCGTCCGGTACTGCAAAGCTTTCCATTTCATAGGCGGTCATGTGCCAGATGCGATGGGTAAATGTATGAGAGTAGTGCCAAAGGTCCTGCAGAGCTTTTCCTCGCAGGACTTTTTCTATTTCCTTTCGCGCGTCCTCTGCGCCGACCGATAGAGCCATGGGAAATTCCCACATGGAGGCGAGCATGCCTTTCGGTGGACGGAGGTGGAGGAGCACCTTTCCCCCTCGGATGCAGATGGCGCAGGCGGCCGCGAATTCTTGCTGCGGCTTTTTCGGCGTGCGATAGGGAAGGCTCTCGGCGTTTCCATTTTTCAGCGCTTGACAAGCAAAGGAAATGGGACAGGCTTCGCAGCGCGGATGCTTGGGGATGCAAATGTCTGCGCCTAGATCCATGAGGGCTTCATTGAAATCGCCGGCTCGCGAGGGCAGGGTCTCCTCCACAAGCGAGGAGATTTTCTTTTTCCCGGCGCTTTTTAAAATATCTTCTTCCACGCTATAGAGGCGCGCATAGACGCGGAGCACATTGCCGTCAATGGCGGCCTCTCTTTGTCCGTAGGCCATAGAGAGAATGGCGCCGGCGGTGTAGTCGCCGATGCCGGGGAGCGCTTTCACTTCGGCCAAGGTCTTCGGCATGGCGCTGCCATAGTTTTCTTTCAGAATCCGCGCGGCTTTGTGCAGATTTCTCGCGCGGCTATAATAGCCAAGGCCTTGCCACTGATGAAGCACGTCCGCTTCGTCGGCGTCAGCCAAGGCTTCGATGGTGGGAAATAGCTCCATCCAGCTATGGAAATAGGGCTTCACCGCTTCAGTGCGGGTCTGCTGCAGCATGATTTCCGAAACCCACACGTGGTAGGGATTTCTCGGCTTCGTTTCGCGCCAAGGAAGCTCTCTCTTGGCGCCGTCAAACCAAAAAAGAAGGCGCTCTGGCCAATTTTTCATTTCCATAAGCGCCTCATTTCATTTCTTCAAATTCATAATCATAGACCGTATCGCCGTCAGCGGCAAAGTACACGGTGCCGCGGATTTTCTTTCCCGAAAGGATCATGGGGATCCAAATGCGGTCAGCCATCCACATTTCCTCATAAGGGAATTCTTTCGGATGAAACCAGCGGGGCTCCATTTCGTCCGAAAGGGAGGGCGTGCCGCTCCAATTTCTAGCGAAATAAATGATCCCCGCGTGGGACCATGTGGTATCTGACGGCTGGTGGAAATACAAGTCTCCCACCATTTCCAGATCCTTCGGAGCAATGATAAGCCCGCACTCTTCACGAAGTTCTCGGGCCGCGCACTCACGCATGGTCTCGCCGTCCTCCAATTTCCCGCCGAAACCGTTCCATTTGCCAAAGCCCATGCCTCGGCGCTTGCGCCCTAAGAGGATGCGGCCTTTCTCGTCTACCGGAAATACGAGGGATGTGTCTCTCATTTCTTTACCGGGTCGTAGGTCTCGATGTAGAGCTCACGGAAAAGGCGCTTGCCTGTCTCGGTCTTGTAGAGACGCTTGTAGAGGGC
>CAVKMC010000354.1:0-2337 GCA_963657285.1 Agathobacter sp. | reverse complement strand
CGAGGCACTTCTATCCTCCGCTAACGCGCGCCCCTTCTCCAAGGGGCTACATTTTGACGCTTGAGTAAAGTAATTATTTTACCTGCTGGTATTTAAACCGCTTAACTTAATAGCATTACTTCTCCAAGGGGCGACGCATTTATGGTCTGCGGCAATCAGCAACTACCGCTTAGCATGCCTACTGACGCCAATGAAGCTCCTAGCTCCCAGCTCAAAGCTCCAAGCTATGAGGAAGCAGGTACGCGCGCCCCGACTACCGACCACCGACTACCGATTACTAATTCGACTACGTAAAGCAGCGAAAATGGCGTACTGATCACTAATTACCGATTACTAATTACTAAACCTCTACGATTAAAACCACCCCCCCGAAAGGAGTCTCACCATGCTTTCCCTCTTCCTTCGCGCCGCCTTGGCCCGGCCTTGGCTTTCGCTTGCGCTCGCGGCTTCGATCCTTCTCTCCATGGCGCTGTCGGTGCTGCCGCCTTTGGTGCTCTCGCGGGCCATCGATGGCTTGACGGCAGGCGAGGACAACCATCTCCTTCTCCTGGGGATTTCTTATTTCCTTTTGACTGTCCTCTCCAACGGCTCGGAGTCCCTGAAGGCGGCGCTGATCACCATCTTCGGCGAGAGCACCACCCATCGGATACGGAGCGCCATGGCGGAGAAGCTCTCGCGGCTCGCGCCGTCCTACTTCGACCGCGCCGAGAGCGGGCGAATGGCCGCGCTCTTTGTGAATGACGTGGACACCCTGGAGACGCTTTTCCAGTCGGGAGTGATCAGCATGATTTCCGACGCCCTCCAAATCGTCTCGCTGCTCTTTGCGATTTATTTTCTCGCCCCCGGGCTCTTCGGCCTGCTCCTCGCCGCGCTGCCGCTGCTCTTCCTCCTGACCCGCGCCTTTCAAAAGCGCATGAAGGCATCGCAGCTCGCCTACCGCGAGGCGCTTGCCTCAGCGAATAGCCTCATCCCCGAGACCATCCACAATCGCCGCCTCATTTTCTTCTTCGCCGCCGAGCCATTCATGCGGGGCCGCTACGGGAAGGCGGTGCGGGAGAGCTTCACCGCTATGAGCCGCAGCAATTTTTACGACTCCATTTACTCGCCCATCATCATCACCCTGTCGTCCTGCCTCATCGCCCTCCTGGTGGCGCTCACGGCGGAAGGCGCGCCGCTCTTCGGCGTCTCGGCGGGCACGGCGGCGGCGCTCTTCGCCTACCTCCACCGCATCTTCTCGCCGCTGGAAAGCATCGGCATGGAAATCCAAAATATCCAGTCCGCCATGGCCGGCATGAGTCGCATTTCCGATTTCCTCGCCGAAAAAGAAATGGCATCCCCCAAGGAAATTTCTATTTCCAAGGAGAATGCCATTACCATGAATCATATTTCCTTTGCCTACGACGAGGGCGCGCCGATTTTCACAAATCTCTCCCTCGCCTTCCCGAAGGGCAGCACCACCACCCTGATGGGCCGCACCGGCGCCGGGAAGAGCACCATTTTCAAGCTGCTCCTGGGCCTCGCCGCGCCGACCGCAGGAGACATTTCCATCTTCGGCAGAAATCCCTGCGCCATTTCCGAGAGTGAGAAACGAAAGCTCTTCGGCGTAGTGCCCCAGGCCTTCCGCCCGGTTTCAGGAAATATCCGTGACCAGCTCACCCTAGGCGACCCTCGCGTCACGGACGAGGAAATCAAAAGAGCCCTACGCACCGTGGGGCTCTATGATCTGTGCATGGGCTTTCCCGAAAAGCTGGACACGCCCTATGCGGGTGCCCTCTTCTCTCAGGGCCAGAAGCAGCTCCTCTCCATCGCCCGCGCCATTGCCTTAGACCCCGCCATCTTACTCCTAGATGAAATCACCGCGAACCTGGACGCGAAGACAGAGCAAGAAGTCCTCGCCGCGCTGCAGTCCGCCGCCAAGAATCGGACGGTCATCGCGATCTCGCATAGGGGATATAAGGGGAGGGTGGTAGTGATTGGTAGTCGGTAGGCCGCGTTTGACTGCATCCTCATAGCTAGGAGCTCGGAGCCTGGAGCTTGGAGCCCGGCTAGCGGCAGTAAGCATGCTTAGCGGTAGCGTCTAGTAGCATGCGCGTTTACCTGCTTCGCCATAGCTTGGAGCTTGGAGCCTGGAGCTTGGAGCTCGGCTAGCGGCAGTAAGCATGCTCAGCAGTAGCGTCTAGTAGCATGCGCGTTTACCTGCTTCGCCATAGCTTGGAGCTCGGAGCTTGGAGCTTGGAGCCCGGCTAGCGGCAGTAAGCATGCTCAGCAGTAGCGTCTAGTAGCACGCGCATTTACCTGCCTCGCCATAGCTTGGAGCTTTCAGCTTGGAGCTTGGAG
>CAVKMC010000353.1:0-2357 GCA_963657285.1 Agathobacter sp. | reverse complement strand
GCGCGATGCACGTCCTCGATGGTTTCATGCACCAGGGAGCCGTACATGGCCGACGCCGCTTGGATGGTGGCGAAGTGGTACATTCGCTGCCACTTGTATTTCCGCGGACACTCTTCATAGAGCGCCACGTGGCTGGTGAAGGCGAAGCGGGGCTTGAAGGAATTCTTCTTCACCGGCTGAAAAGAAATCCCGTCCAAAGAAATGCGGCGGTCGTCATACTCCGGCAGCGCATCCAGCACCGGCCAGAAGCAAGGGGCGGGGTAGCTGCCCTTGTCGTAAGCCGCAGTCAGCACCAAGAGCGACTCGGCGCGGGAGAAGGCGGTGTAATATTTCCGCTGGAAATCCAGATTTCTCACCCGATCCGCCGGCTCGTAAGGCCGCCTTCCGGTGACGGTCTCTACCACCTCGGTGAGGAAGCTTCCCTTCTCATCGTCCCTCGGCTTTTCGTCCAGCGATGCGACGATGACCACCGGGTACTCCAAGCCCTTGGACTGGTGGATATTTAAAAACGAAACCGCTCCCGACGGCGCGTAGCGTTCCTCGTCCTCGTACTCATTCACACCCTGCTCGAACCAAAGGCGCAGGTAGCGGCCAAAGAAAATCGGGATGTCCTCCAATGTTTCCTGTCCATGGCCGTGATTTTCCGAGAGGAAATAGCCGAATCGCCCGACCACGCGGGTAAAGAGGGCGAGATTTCTGACGGCGTTCGACTCCTCTTCATCGGTCTTGTCCAACATCTCCGCGAAGGGCGCCATGGAAAATATCTGATAGATAAGCCCCAAGAGGGAGCGGGGCAGTCGTCCTGTGCTGGTGATGATGCTCCGCGTTTCCTCCAGCCACTCTGCCAGAGGCTGCGCGGTCGGCCAGGTGAGCATGATCTTCGCCATGCCCATGGCCTCCATGTATTTCTCCGTGACGCCGTAGGTCTCGCCCATTTCGGGAAGCGTCTCCATTTCGTCCGCAAAGGCAGGAAATAGGAGCAGCAGCGTCCCCAGGAGCCACTTCACCTCCTTGCGCTCGAAATACATCCCCGCTCGCGGCGCGTAGACCGGGATGCCCCGGCGATGAAGGCCCATTTGGAGGAGCCGGGAATTGCTGCTCCTTACCGAATTCACCAGCACCGCCACTTGGTTGTAGTCAGAAATTTTTTCATTCTTCTTGAGGCCTTCGATGAAATCGCAAAATCGATTTTGCCATTCGCTGATGGAGCGAGCGGTGATCTTCATCACCGACTGACCGCTTTCCTCCTTGCTGGGAAGAATTTTCCCCTTGAGGTAGCGATAGAGTTGGCCGTCCTCCCCTTCCCACAGATGCTTTTGTGTCGGTGAGTAGCGCATCCAATCCATGCAGAATTGTACGATACCGGGATGAGAGCGGTAATTCGTCCCCAGGCGGAACTTCTGACTTTTCTCGTAGGTTTCGCCGAAGCGCAGAATATTTCCCACCGACGCGCCGCGGAAGCGATAAATCCCCTGGTCGTCATCGCCCACGACGAACACATTTCCTTCCTCGCCGCCCAAAAGCTTGATAAGCTCTACCTGGATGAAATTCGTGTCCTGGTACTCGTCGATCATCACGTAGTGGATGCGCTGCCGCAGCTTTTTCAGCACCTCGGGATGATTCGTCAAAAGCTTGTAGGTCTCGGTCTGCAAATGGGTGAAGTCCATCACATTTTCCTCTCGGCAAATGCGCGCATACTTCATCACCATGCGGGCGAGGATCTCGATCTTCCCATGCAGAGCATCGCCGCAGCGCCGCCGCATGTCCTCGGCGTCGATGCACTCCTCGGAAATCCCCGACACCAGCCGGCAAATATCTCCGCACCGCCGCCAAGGAGAAATGGGGAGCGGCCCATAGAAGCCCGCCCGCTCGAAGGGCACCACAGACTCGATGCCCGGAATGGCATCGAATTCTTTGAGATGATTATATATGAGGTACTGCTGCTCGAATTGGTCGGTCTCCAAATAATTTTTCGAAAGGGAGGTATAGTCGCAGAATTCCTTCAGGATGCGCCGGCAAATGTGGTGGAAGGTGCCGATGTACATGTCATGAAGATTCACCTCGATGCCCCGAGCGGAGAGCTCATTGGTGAGGCGAGTGGTCAGCTCCTTCGACGCCTTCACGGTGTAGGTGACCAGCATGATTTCCTCCGGCCGCGCCCCCTCCTTCTCGATGAGATGCACCACCCGCCGGATGGTGGTGTACGTCTTCCCCGTCCCCGGCCCGGCGATCACCAAAGTGGGCCCCTTAGCGGCGATGGCGAGGGCTTGTTCGGCATTAGCAGTCTCTTCTGTCATGAAATACCTCCTAGAAAATTTAGAGATAACGAACTTTTTGCAGAAGTTAGGAGTTAGGAG
>CAVKMC010000352.1:0-2358 GCA_963657285.1 Agathobacter sp. | reverse complement strand
GCCAAGGAGCGCGCAAAAAATTTAAAATCGTGGTCTTGACAATGGGCCCATTATAGCTTTCCCTCAACTTCTCCAAGAATGCCATCATCCGTTGTCTCTTTTGCTGAGATAAATTTGCCATGTTATATCTCCCTCCATACGGTCTGCTTCAATACCCAAATCGCGCCTTTTATGTATCCAGCCTACACACAAATCCTTTTTATGCAAAACCTATTAACAAGCTTTCAAAGGCTCCATGTAGCAGCGCCACACGAGCGCTTTCACTCTATACGCTTTCATTGTAACAAGCCAAGCCTGTAAATTAATCAGTCTTTCCTTATTTCTCATGAAAGAAGGAACTTCCTCCATGCAAAAATCAAAAACACACGCAAAAATCCTGCAGCGAAAGAAATCAATTGTACAAATTTCCTTCTCTGCAGGATTTTCATTCCAGCGTCCCCGTGACCCTGTTATTTCTATACAGAACAAATACTATTTCCCCAATACCTTCTTATACCGCGTATAGGGCAATTTCATTCTATCGATATTTACAGAAAAAAGGGCCACCACCTTCACTCGCACCGGGCCATCGTAGCTTGGCACCAGCACCGTGTCTCCCACTTCGACGCCCGGGATGTCGCAGATGTAGTCATAGGTGCTTCCGCCCTCGCGAAAAATGATGGAGGCGAAGGTGCAAACCCTTCCGGGCTTCACCGCTCTCACTCGCCCGGGCTTGGCTTTCATTTCATAAGCATCAGAGGAAAGGGAAAATACTTTTTTGCCGTCCAAGTAGAAGGTGTCTATCAGCCTCTTCTTTCCGTAGGTCACGTCCCACTCATCCACAAGGAATGAGGACTTCCGCGGCCGTTTTCTGATCTTTGCCTTCTTCGCCAAGAGAGTCACTTGGCAGGTTTTCTCACAGTAGCCGATCTCCGGTACCGTGAGAAGCGTCAGAGCGGCTTCGCCTTCTCTCTTTCTCGGGCAGCGGGTGAGCGTGAGGGAGAGCCCCTTCTTTGTCTCCTTCACATCCAGGCGATACCGATCATAGGCTGTGTCATTCAAAAGCTCCATAAAAGGCATCGGCTCCGGCAAGCGAATCCGTTTCTTGAGATGGCTTTCCTCATAGCCCGCCTCCTTCAATAGCGATTGGATTCTGGAAAAAACCTTTGTATCGCCAAAGAAATCGCCCTGCGCCATCCGTTTGCGGATCGCAAAATCCGCTTCCAGTAAATATTTCTGCGCCTCCTCTATATCCTCACGCTCCAAAGCGAAGGCGCCCATCCGAAGCGCCGCATCAGCGAAAGCCACCATGTGCTCACCCATGAGGAAACGCGCCTTGGTCTCCCGATACACCGGCGACGTCAGTCCATAAGCCATAGGAATGTCCTTCGCCACAAAGTAGCCATTCTTGTACATATCCCCCAGCTTGTAGCGCGCCTCATAGAGCCCCGCCGCTGCAGCCCTGGTAAAATAGAAAAACGCCTTCTCATAGTCCGGATTTCCATCCGTCAGCCTGCCATAATAATAAATGTATCCCAGGGAATTCGCCGCGTAGTCCTTTCCCGGATACTTCAAAAGTTTTTCCAAGCACTCCGCCGACGCCTGCCAGTCACAGTCCCACACATCGCCGCCGCCATAGCAGCCGTAAGCCTTCGCCTCCAGGCCAACAGGATGATCCAGCGCCACCAGCCGCTCTACAAATTTCTTATACACCTCTCGCCGCTCCGGGCTCATGCCCCGGGTCCACTCCGACCAATAGCTCACATACTCCGCCATCTGATCCACATCGGGCTTCTTAGAAATCTGATTCCCCATCTTCCGCGCACTCCTTTCTCATTGAAATGAAATATTTTCTTCATTACATCATACCATAAGGGCAAGGAGTGTCATGGGGGAAATTTAAGTAGTCGGTAGTCAGGTGTCAGTACGTGCTCAGCTGCTGCGTCAAGCTTTTCAGATTTTTTCAACAGTAAGGGAGCTTTATGTTTTCATAAAAGCTTAACGGAATAAGAAAAACATTTATCGTCTGGTTAATTCGTCATCCTGAGCGTAGCCCTCGGATCTGTTAGCTAGAGCGGGAAGCGAGGCTACTGACTCACACGGTCTACGCGAGCGCGAAAAACATCCAAAGGCTTTAGTGTCATCTCCGCGTTCTTATGGATTTCGCCGGCAGATCGAGGGCTACGCTCAGGATGACGGAGGGGAGGCGTTTGACGCTAGGGATTTAGTAATCGGTAGCTAGTAGTCAGTGGTCAGTACGTGCTCAGCTGCTGAGTCATGCTTTTCCATTTTCCACTTTCGCTAATAGATCTTCCGGCAAAAGTGGAAAGCTTGCCCACTGACGCTAACGCTCATCGCGTCCTAATTACTAATCACTGA
>CAVKMC010000351.1:0-2398 GCA_963657285.1 Agathobacter sp. | reverse complement strand
AGCATGAACATGGTTTTCGTCCCCTGGTCTGGGGACTTCTTTTTAATTTTCCAATGAAAGTGTTTTTGGATTCCATAGAATCCCGTTTTCGTCCCCTGGTCTGGGGACTTCTTTTTAATAAACACTTTCGTTGGGAATTTGGAAAGGGCTATAGCGTTTTCGTCCCCTGGTCTGGGGACTTCTTTTTAATGTTCTTTCAGAATTGCATATGGTTTCCCCCCCCTTGTTTTCGTCCCCTGGTCTGGGGACTTCTTTTTAATAGAAAGGAGATTTGTCATGGAAAAGGCAAATTTCATCGGAGTTTTCGTCCCCTGGTCTGGGGACTTCTTTTTAATCCTGTGTCTGAGAGTGCCCATCCTGTCTGACATGGCAAATGGTTTTGCGGCGGGGATGGGATTTTTCTCTCATAGACGTTCTCCTGGGGAGATATGGGGGCCGATTTTCCCAGACGTGGTGGGCATCGGCGGGGAATCAAGGGATAAGGGACAAGGGATAAGGGATAAGGCTTGCTTACCGCTATCATTTGGGTAGTCGGTGGTCAAGGTATACTCACGCAAAGTGAGGAGTTAGGAGTTAGGAGTTAGGAGTTAGGAGTGGTGGTGCGCCGCATCAATTCATATAGCGGCGCCATTTTTGAAATAGGTAAATACATTTGGCTGCTTTACCAATCCCGTAAACCGTTTACCGTATTACAAATGTAGGGAAGCAGATCGGGGCGCCGGCTTTTCAAACTTGCGGCGCTTCTTAACTTGTGCGCCGCACCGCCACTCCTCACTCCTCCCGCCTAACTCCTCACTTCGTGAAAACACATCCTGATCACTGATTACTAATCACTGATCACTAACCCGTTTCTTCAAGCTACCAATAATTATACCATTGAGCTCGTCGTAATTCCATCGGATGTCTTGGCCGCGGATGAGGCGGGTGGCTTCATGGAGAAGCTTCACGATGTCTCCCGCCCTGAGGCCACCGGGAATGCCGGTGGGATTCTTGGCGCTTTGTGCGGTGAGGGCTTGGATCTTTTCATCGGTGAGGTTTGTGATTTCATGGGCCACCAGGTTTCTGGTCTTCTCCTCAGCCAGACGAAGCTTGGCAAAGATGCCTGTCAGTTTCTCATGGCGCATGTCACCGCCGTATTCGTTTCTTTGCAGGTACTCGCAGATCCATACGATGCTGCTGAAGTAGATGGGATCATTCCTGAGCGGTTTCTGTAGGATGCCTTCGATATAAGACACCAAGCCGCGGCAGGATTCATTCATCTTTGCTCTGTCGAGGATAAAGACGCCATTTCTATCATAGCCGCAGGCGGACAGGTCGAAGCGGGTAAGGCTCTTGAGGTATTTCATGCCCAGCTGCATGAGGATGGGCGAGAGCTTGACGATGAATTCGGGGTACTGCTTCTTCCGAGCGCGCATTTCCATGACCTGGAAATATTCAGTGAAGGAGTCGGGGCTTTCCATGAGGGGCTTGCCGTCATACTTGGAAATGACTTTATTTGCTTCTCGCCACATGAGGTCCCTTCGGTACATAGCGTGGCGGAGGAGTTTTTCGGTGTCTTCCGAGAAGCCGCAGTCCCGATTTTGCGTGAGGAGCTGCAAGGCGCCGGCGTATTCGTAATTCTCTACCAAGGAGGTGATCTGGCGGATGAGGCCGTGGCGTTTCAAAAGAAATAGCGGCGGCTCTTCGCAGCGATTCTTGGCTCCTTCCTCGTTGTCTTCATTGAGGTCCAGCATTTCTACCAGCTCCTCCGCATTGCGGCAGGGATGATTTCCTCGATTCGATCCCCTCTCAGGGCTCGATACCTGGATGGCCTTCACATGAGGATAGTCCAGGGCGAAGAGAGCCATGACGGTCTTCAGCTGCGGGGTACCGGAGCTGATATTCACCAGCCAGTCAGCACCGGGGTAGGTGTCATATGCTTCGTCGAAGGCGTCCTGCACGCTTGTCAGGGCTTCGAATTTCTGAGGCTCTGTGATGCCGCTTCGGATATAGGTGAGAGTGGTATCAGGCGATACGCTCTCGATGCCCTTGGCATAGCAGCCCATGGCCTCTTCTTTGTCCTCCATGTCCTTCGTGAGCACCAGGATGACCTTGTCCACGTCGTAGTGGCGAAGAATGTGAAGGATGGCGCCATCGTGAAAGCCTCTCACCGGATCCGTATCGCCGGCAGGGGTAAATAAAATTCTCATGATTTCTCCTTTTCTTTGAGTGAAGAATTTAAATACCGGCAGGTAAAATAATTACCTTACTCAAGCGTTAACCAGTAGCCCCTTGGAGAAGTAATGCTATTAAGTTAAGCGGTTTAAATACCAGCAGGTAAAATAATTACTTTACTCAAGCGTCAAAATGTAGCCCCTTGGAGAAGGGGCGCGCGTTAGCGGAGGATAGAAGTGCCTCG
>CAVKMC010000350.1:0-2399 GCA_963657285.1 Agathobacter sp. | reverse complement strand
TTTCCAGGATCGATAAGAGTGCTTTGTACTTGATGATGTCCATAATGTCTCCTTGTTCGTAGCGAGGTTGACGCTATTGGTTTAGTAATTAGTGATTAGTGATCAGTAATTAGGACGCATTTGGCTGCTTCTGCGTATAGCAAGCTTGCTAACCACTAATTACTAATTACTAAGTTCTAAATACTAATTTCTAAACCTCTACCATTTTTGATAACTATCCCCTTTATTGTACCACGAATTCACTATTTCGTTGATGAAAAAGAATCATTTACATGAGCTTTTATGCTGAATAGTCATGCATGCATGACTTCAGGTTCTCAAAATGAGAGAGAAGTGTTATAGTTAGATTAATAGATTTGGCGTGCCAAATCTTTATTTCGGGGATGATAGTGTGGGGGCGCTTAACGCTATCGGTAATTAGTAATTAGTGATCGGTCATTAGTACGCACTTAGCTTCAGAGTAACCGTAGCATGATTACCTGTAGCTTTGGCAAAACGCGTACTGATCACTAAATCCTAAATCCTAATCACTAAACCACCACCGTTCTTCCCAATTCCCTCATGGAGGCAAAAATGGCAACTTACAATCCGTATGAAAACATGCTTCACGTGCTCGACAAGGCAGCAGCAGTTTTGGGATACAAGGAGGCGGACTATGCATTTGTCCGGTATCCCGAGAGAGAGCTTACCGTGAGCATTCCGATCATGATGGATGATGGACATGTGGAAGTATTTTCCGGCTATCGCGTACAGCATTCCACCGCTCGCGGCGCAGCGAAGGGGGGCATTCGTTTCCACCCGGAATCGGACGAGAATGAAGTGAAAGCCCTGGCCGGCTGGATGACAATAAAGAACGCTATCGGAAATATCCCCTATGGCGGTGCCAAGGGCGGTATCAAGGTAGACCCCCGTAAATTATCCCAGCGCGAGCTGGCACGTCTCACAAGAGGCTATATTCGCAAAATTTACCCCATCATCGGACCGGACCAGGACGTACCGGCTCCGGACGTGAATACCAATGGCCAGATCATGGCGTGGATCGCTGATGAATACGCAGCTCTCTCGGGCAAATGGCAGCCCGGCGTGGTGACAGGCAAGCCACTTGTCACCGGCGGTTCTCTTGGCAGAAACGAAGCCACCGGCCGCGGCCTTCTCTTCACACTGGAAACCTGGTGCGAAAAGAATGATAAGGACATGAAGGACCTCACCATGATCGTCCAGGGCTTCGGCAATGTAGGCTCCGTTGGCGCGCTCCTGATGCACCAGAAGGGCGTAAAGATCACCACCATCGGCGACATCAATGGCACCTGGCACAACCCCAATGGCCTTAATATCGAAGAGATGTACACCTATGCCAATAGCCACGGCCGTTCCCTCAAGGGCTACACCGAAGAGGGCTCTACTATGATCCCCGACGATGAGCTCTTTGCCCAGGATGTGGATGTCATTTTCGTAGCGGCTATGGAAAATCAGCTGAATGAAAAGACCATGGGCAAGGTCAAAGCCCACCTGATCTTGGAAGGCGCCAATGGCCCCACCACCGAAGAGGCGGACGCTTATTTCGAAGCTCATGGCATCGAAGTCCTCCCGGACGTGATGAGCAACGTTGGCGGCGTAGTGGGATCCTATTTCGAATGGGTACAGAACCGAACCGGCTACTACTGGACCGAAGAGGAATACAACGATCGCCTGTGGAAGAAGATGCGTCAGGCCTATGAGGACGTGTATGCGCTGAAGGAGAAATACCACGTCACCTACCGCCTGGCTTCCTACATGCTGGCACTTTCTCGCGTGGTAGAAGCACAGAATACAAGAGGATTCTTAGGGTGATCCTTTTAACGTAGGAGGTTTTGTAGTCGGTAGTCAGTAATCGGTAGTCAGGGCGCATTTGACTTTTCATTATCGTGTGCCGCGTAACTGTTTTCGTTAATTTTCTTTGACTTCCACGTTTAAAATATGATAAAGCGGAAATAGAAAAGTACTGCCGCTAAACGGTAGTCCCAACGTTTCAAAGCAAAAATGACCGCTTAGTTTCTGAGGCTAGGGCGGTCATTTTTTTGTGTGTTTTTTATCTCTACGCAGCGCTTCCCTAGGATATGCACTTGGCAAAGATACAAAAAACACAAAAATAGCCGCCTCGGTCTCGCAAACTAAGCGGCTTTTTCTGTGCTTGTATGT
This sequence comes from Agathobacter sp., assembly GCA_963657285.1. Classification (GTDB taxonomy): domain Bacteria; phylum Bacillota; class Negativicutes; order Veillonellales; family Dialisteraceae; genus Dialister. Next base: position 221 of record CAVKMC010000350.1, on the reverse strand, counting down.
AGGGACTCACCGTTTATCGGCGGTACCTTTTCTATTCCCATGCTATCACGATTTTAGGGAGAAGGCAAAAAGAATTAGTGAACATGATTGATATATGCTCACGCGGCATGGGGGAGTGAGATAGTCGCTAATCACGCCGCGACCACCGACTACTGACTACCGACTACTATTAAGTTAAGCAGTTTAAATACCAGCAGGTAAAATAATTACTTTACTCAAGC
>CAVKMC010000349.1:0-2450 GCA_963657285.1 Agathobacter sp. | reverse complement strand
CAAAAGACCTGCTAAGAAAAGTCAAGTAGAAATTTCAAGATAATATTACAGGCAAATGGGCGCACTGAACCAAGCCGCTTAGCGTCTCAAATTTGAAACGGCGGCCAGCCAATGGGTATTGCAAGATCAGAGCTGCCCGGATGATTCCAGGTAGGCTTTCACAGTGGCGTAGAAGATTCGCAGGAACTTATTGGCGGAAGCCATCATGTAGACACGGTAAGGCTTGCCTTCAGCACGCTTTCGGTCCATGAACTGGTAGACTGGTTCATCCTGCGGTGCGTTTTGCAAATAGACGCTCATGACAAGGAAGAGAGTTCGCCGCAGAGAGGAAGCTCCAATTTTGCTCATGGACTTGTGCCTGCCAGTGACATCTCCGGAATCATTCGGCGGGGCATCGAGGCCGGCGTAAGCCACCAATGCTTTCTTGGAGTAAAAGCGGCGCACGTCTCCAATTTCGGCCATGAGCTGCGGGCCAAGAGTCGGGCCGACACCGTACATCCCCATGACAACGGGATATTCCGGTAGTTGAGAAGCCAACGACTGCATTTCCTGTTTAAGCGCAGCGAGTGCGGCAGAGGTCGCTCTGAGCTGCGATACAGCCTGTTCCACGAGCAGCTTTGCCGTTTCGGATTTCGGCATAACGCCAATATGTCCGCTGGCTTCGGTGTAGATCGTATGTGCTTTTGTTTCACTGAAGTTATAGCCGTGCTTTCTGCACCAGCGCTGGTATTTGCTTGTGAATACCTTTTCAGATTTCTCGCTGACACAGCTGCAATGCCAGAATTCAGCCACAAAATCTACCCACTTTTCGCTCCCGTCCCCACGGATTGGACTTGAAAACAGGCGATTGGCGTTTGGAAATACCGTATCCAGCAATGAAATTAGATTGTTCTTCAGAACAGTCTGCACCTTGGAATACTGCCGGTACTGGCGGTAGCAGTTCTTCAACAGCAGCCGGGTATCTTCCTCTGGGATATATCTCGGCAAGGTAAGCCAGCGGTCAAGACCATAGTTTGCCAGTTTGACGGCATCCTTCCTGTCGGTTTTGACACGCCTTAACTCGTTGTTCCCGTAGCCATGCACCAGCTTTGCATTGACAACGGAAACATATAGCCCCGCGTCGTGAAGCAGTTTTGCCACCGGCGCATGGTAATTTCCCGTGGCCTCCATGATCACACGGGTCTCACCGTCCAGGCTTTTGAGCCGCCTTGCCAACTCGCTCAGTTCACTGGCGGTGTGACAGACTTCAAAGGGCGAGATGACGACCTCTCCAAAGGGACGCATGACGGCAATCGTGCTTCGGCCTTTGGAAATGTCGATGCCTACAGAGTTCATTTGCATTCCTCCAATACGAATTTGCAACCGGAATCCATCTTTTTCTCATTGCCGATTCAATCTATTGGGTGACGCGAACTCTATGGCTCAACCTGCTCAAATCGAACGCTGCAATAAGGGGATGGCTGACAGTCTTTTGTTCGGACATGAAAGCCCAAGAAAGGAGTCGTCAACCAGTTGCTCCCCTTATTGTAGCTTAGGCAAGAGATGGAAAGAAGCCCAGCTGGATGCTGGGCTTCCAACCAAGACTTATTGTAATAGAAAGAATGTCATTCCGAACCAGTCCTCAGACTGGTGTGGGAATCCCCCGGTTAGAAGTAGAGACTGACGATTTAGGATCCAAAATGTTTGAAAATCCGGGGGATTGTGCCCGAAAGAAATCCCCTTGGGGGACCACGGCAGTCTAGCGCTGTGCATAGCGCAACCGCCGTAGGCGGCTCTTAGCGCGGAGCGGTGCGCACTGCCTCGCAATGACATGGTTTTTCGACAGCCTGTTACCCCCGGAAGCGAATGCTTCCGGGGGTCCTATCTATGTTGGGATATAATTCTATTGCACAGCCTTGGTGGCCACGATGTCCACGCCGGTACCGGCCACGTCCTTCAGCAGGACGTCGCCGATGTTCACCGGGGCGGCGGCAATGACGTTTTTCAGGGCGGCGGTCACCGCGAAGATCTTGCCCTTGGGGATATCCTGTGCTGTCTTGCAGCTGACGACGCAGGCGCCGGTCTTGCTGCCGATGAGGCGCACCGTACTGGTCACGATACGGGTGGGATTCGTCACTTCCTTACGGGCGTATTCCTTGCCCCGCTTGCAGGTGAAGCCCACGATGTCCTTCACTTCCCCGCCGTCCAGCGTCACGGTAATGGCGCAGCCCAGGGGGCAGCCGATGCAGGTCAATTCACGTTTTTCCATCGCTCAGCCCTCCTCCAAGGTCACAGTCACGGCGTCGCCCGCGCCGCGCAGCAGGTCGGCTTTCAGGCGCACGGTCTCCATCTCGCCGGGGGCCAGCACGGGCCGCTTGCGGCTGTAGATGCAGCTTTCGCCCAGGTAGACCGCGATTTTTTTGTTTTTGTACACGCCGCCCACGCGGAACCGCAGCGTCACGGTATCGCCC
>CAVKMC010000348.1:0-2548 GCA_963657285.1 Agathobacter sp. | reverse complement strand
ATCGCGTAGTGGCCATCTCTGATGATGCGGTAGATGTCCCAAGTGAAGGCGATGGGGTTCCTGTAGTAGGGGGTGACTTGGTAGAGGCGCCCGCCTAGGGATGCGACTTCTTCTTTGATGTCCACGGGGCTGTCTTTGTGGACGACGAAGTCGAATTGTACCCGGGTCTTGTCGATGTGCTTGTAGTAGTTCATGATGACCGCTTCGACTCCGCCGCCGGCGACGATGCCGAGGATCTGGAGGATGCGGATGGGCTGGGTCATGGGGGCTCCTTTCGGGGGAATTGGTAGTCGGTAGTCGGTAGTCGGTAGTCGGTGGTCGGTGGTCGGGGTGACCGTGTAACCGTTTACCGTATAACCGGTTACCGTGCGTGGGTAAGTGCTGAGGCAAGGGGCATGCTTGGGGCTAGTGCTGGGCATCATCCGCCCTTCGGGCACCAACATCCGCGAAGAAGGCTTGATAGGAAAGGCGGTAAAGAGCGGGGATTTCAACTTGTGCAAATTTTGCACAAGTTGGATTTCGGGATGGTTGCTCTTTCTACTTGAAACTACTTGAAACCTTTTACAATGCCCTCCTCTGCCTAAGGGCATCGCCCCCCCAGAGTGGCGATGTAAACCGTAAGCTTCGCTACGCTCAGGGAAAGGAGGCAAAAGCGGAGTGAAAAAGCAGTCAAACGCGTACTGTCCACTGATCCCTGCCTACTAATTACTAAGAAAGCTTCAGCCATTTCCAGACTTGGTACATGTCTGTGGCGGGCATGTGCTCTACGTGGTGGGGGCGTTTCCTATTTTCTTTGCACCAGGCTTCGAGCTTCTTGGCGTTTTGGACAGCTATTTCTTCTTTTCCGGCGAGGCTTGCATAGATGTCCTGGGATTTCTTGTATCCGGGGATGTAGCGGGCGAGGTCGGCGAGGACTTCTTCTTTGTTTTGGTATTGGCGGGTGGAGTATTTGAAGTGGCAGAGGTACCAGATTTCAAAGCTGGGTGAGGAAACGATGAGACGGGTGGTTTCTTTGTCGGCCTGTGGGATTTGTTTTTCTGCTTCGGCTATGGCTTTGTCTCTTTGGGAGTCGAAGTCGGAGTCTATGAGGCAGATAGCAAGGTCGGTGGAGGTGAGTTCGTATTTTTCTTTTTCTTGGATGAGGCGATGCATCAAGGCCACCGGGTCTGTTTCATTGCCGGAGGCGAATCGGATCTCTGTGTCTCTGCTTTTGAAGTGGGAGAGGTAGAGCTTTTCGGTTTTGTTGTTTTTATTTCCTTCGGCAGAGACGAGGAGGATCCGTTTCATCCGTCGTTTGCCTGAGTTTCTTTGTTTGGCTCGGTAGCCTTTTTCTCTTACCATAGGATTTCGCCGCCTTCGATTTCAGGAATGGCGCCAAAGCGTCCGAGGAGGTAGGCTTTGCGGATGTTCATTTGCTTGCGGGGGGAGAATTCATCGAGGGAGTAGAGCTCGGAGGATCCGGTTTTCCGGTTCTTTTCGACGAAATATATTTCGTCATCTCGGGAAAGGTTCCGGGAGAGGAGTGTGGTGGTATGAGAGGAGATGATGAGCTGGGCGTTTGCTGTATTGATTTCAGGATCGTGAAATAGTTCTACCAGGTAGCCTACGAGGAGCGGGTGGAGGCTGGTGTCAAATTCGTCGATGCAGATGATTTTTCCTCGGCTGAATGCTTCGTAGAGGATAGGGCTCAGCATGAAAAGGCTTTGTGTACCTTGGGATTCGTTATTAATGTCGAGTTGCCATTCCTTTTCTCCCTCTTCTCCTTGGGTGCGGTGGTTCATGAGGATGGTATAGGCTTTGTGTTTTCCCAGCAGGGCCGCAGCGGGGATGACGGAGCGGACTTCCGGGGGGAGGCTGGCAAGCCATTTCTCCGTGGATAGGTCTTGGCTTTTGTATTCGTAGGCAGAAATATTGATATCTGCTTTTTGGAGGATGTCGCAGATGAAGTGCTTCAGGCTACCGTCGATGTCGTTTTCAAACATGGGGATGTCTTTGGAAATCAGAGCGCTGTAGTTGTTATCGTAGGTGTCGATGCGGTCAAACCATAGGTAGGCTTCTTGTGTGGATTTGGCGTTCCATGCGGTAGCGGTAGCGAGGAATAGTTTGTTTTGGGCATTCCTTTGGATGATGGGTTCCAGTTCTTTTTTGATGGCTGCACTGGTGAAGTGGTAGGTCTCGCCGTCTCTTTCAAAGATGGTGGATGGCCGGGCGCTGCGGTAGGTGTAGAGGTATTCTTCGGTGATTTCTTTTTGTGTGGCGGAGAATCCGTATACGTATTTCTTTTCTGCTGCCAGGAAGACGAATTCAAAAGCGGATGGGCTGCTTTTGGTTTCTTCGGAGAAGGCAAATGGTTCTATCATGCCCAGGGGCTCCCCGACTTGCCGCGCGTTGGAGCGACGGAGTGTCAGGATAGCGGCCGTGAGGGCGCGGAAAATATTGCTCTTCCCGGCCGCATTGGCACCAAAGATGGCGGCGGTTTTGAGTATTCTTTCCTTTCCTGCCGTGGCTATGTGGTTAGGAAATACGTCGTCATTCGCCGCTTCCAGGG
>CAVKMC010000347.1:0-2612 GCA_963657285.1 Agathobacter sp. | reverse complement strand
CCTTGAAGGTATAGAGGTAGAGGCCCGCGATAAGAGCGAGGCTAGCAGCGATAAACCAACAAGTTGGGATTCGTTCACCACTAAAGAAGAGTGCGAGAAGAAAGTCAAAGGGCAGCCAAGGAATTTCCGCCACATGGGAACATGCGCGAAGTGTGGGAAGCCCTTCACTCCCACCGCCGGAAGCCAAAAGTTTTGCTCGAAAGAGTGCAGGCTGGAAGCTGCCAACGAGGGCAAATTTGTGCACGAAATCAGAAAATGCAAAATGTGCGGCGCGGAATTTGTGGCGCGTTGCTCAACGCATTGTTACTGCTCCAGTAGATGCAAAGATGCCTATAAGTGCAAACGAAACAGGAGGTTCGAACCGGAGCCACGAAACTGCGCGTGGTGCGGGAGCGAATTCATGGCGACTAGAAAATGGCAGCGATACTGCTCTAAGAAGTGCTGCGTAGCAGCGTGCAGTAGACGACACTGGGAAAAGATTAAACAGAAAAGGAAGAATTGATATGGAAGAGATTACAGCTTTCATTATTGGAATGATTATCGGTGGTTTCGCCGGTTGTCTGGTGGCAGTCTTGGCGATGACTGGGAAGGATGATAAGCAATGCTGGTAAAGCAGTTAGTAAGGCTGCTTGAAGCCCGCCAAGAGGTGCGAATCATCCGTTTATCCGAAGATGATAGTGGAAAATCATCGCTCTTCGCATCGCCGGACAGAATACCTGAAAGCCTTATGGGATTAGAAGTATTTCTTATCAGCGCGGAAGAGATGGAGCTTCGGAGGCCACCGAACAGGGAATTCAAGCGCGTGCCTCTTATCACGTTGCATGTAGGGAAAGTAGAGGTAGAAGGATGTACTTAGAAGACGTGCTGGGCATTCTACTGGAAGACCAGACGATCCACATCCTTGACGAGGAGGGCGAAGAGTACTTCCATGGATACAGGGGGAATCTCAATGAAGAGATTCCCCTGCCAAAGCTCAAGGTGACGGGGCTCTTTGCCAACTACGACAAGAAGGCTGGTATTGATGATTTGGAAATCATGGTGAAGACGAAGAGGAGGAGACGCAATGACGACTAAGGCGGCAGAGACCTTCTATTTCAATGACAACCTGCTCCATCCCCTGTGGGACATCAAAGAGAGCCTTAAAAGCTACGAAGGAATCCCGGGAGCGAAAGAGAACAGGTACCTCCGGCGCGCCGCCAAGGATATCGAGAACGCGATGGACGCTATCGCGGCAGCGCGAGATATCAAGAATGAAAAGCATGCGAGGTACGAAAAGATCAGAGGCATGGCGATGACCTCGCGAAAGGAGAAGTCAGATGGTAACGACGGCTAATTACATGGAATGGCAGCTGAAAACCTTGGAGGAGCTGGTGGATGCATTGGAGTACGCCAAGGGATTGCCCGGCGCTGAGGAGAATACTCCGCTCATGTGTGCCATCAGTTCCGTGCAAATGGCACAGAAGTATGTAGAGGAAGCAACGAAAATTATTGAAGCAAAGGAGGAAGATTATGCAGACTGAGGGAATGACAGAGGAACAGAAGGCATATGTAGAAGGGCTGGAGGCAGCACTTCGGGCAAGGTCAGAGGAAGTAAAGGAGCTGAAGTATATGCTGGCCAGAGTGACCCAGCAGGCGAGCGAGGCAAGGAATGCGGGAACCAATCTGATGAAGCGCACCGTCGAGATGGATACGCTGATCCGTCTGTTTGAGCTCCAGCAGGAATCAGCATCGCGTGCCGCGATGGAATTGTTCGAATGTTATGGAGGTAAGATTGAGGAGGAAGAAGATGGGTCCGACATTTATAGTGAAGAGGAATAAAGGAGAGACGGCCAGTATCATGCACGGCGCTGATGTGTACCTTCGGAATAATCGCGGAAAGTGGACGATTATAGTGGAGAATACGCTGAATTTGGAAATCGTGCATCTCCCGCGGCGGGATGTAGCTATCGCAGAATTCGAGCAAATCACGCAGGAGCTGCAGAGCGGCGCCAGTGTGATAGTTATCGAGGAGAAGGTGCCGTCGTGATATAATATAGGTATCGGAAAGCTAGTGTTTATCGTATAGGAGCGGACATGACGGAGCAGGAAGTAAAGCAGTTCTTTAGAAGGCTTAAGGGCAAGCGGGCACTCCGTCAGTCCTTGCTCTCTGAGAAGGAAAAAGCGACAGAAGACTTGTGCCAGATCCGCGCAGTGGATTATGAGAAGCCCCGAGTATCCGGCACCAGTGATATGGATATTTCCAAGGTTCTAATATCAGCAGAGGCAAAAAACCAGACGCGCGCCGAGCGCTTGGCTATCTTGATGCAAGAGATCGAGGAAGAATCTGCAAAGGCGTATGACATGATTTCCTGCTGCGATACCGCCCTACAAATGAGCCTATTGATAGACAGATGGATGCAGGACATGCCATGGGATGAGATGGAGCGCAAGCATCACTATACTAGAAAGCAGCTATGGCGCATCATGCTACAGGCCGTGGCTGCCATTGCAAAGAAGTATTGAAGGTGCTATACTGTATATGCAAGGTGGCGCCTATTTCCAGTAGGTGGCCACTACGTTAACACTCTCAACAAAAGCTAAAAAAGCCTACACTGAGGGTGCCAATGGGCTAT
>CAVKMC010000346.1:1892-2615 GCA_963657285.1 Agathobacter sp. | reverse complement strand
GCATGATGCAGAAGCATGCCCTGTCCTATGACAGTCCGCTGTATGGCCGGAGAACTGCACAAATGCGGCTGGCACCGCTGCCGTTTACAGATATATACGCTTCCCAGGACATCCGCTTCGAGCAATCCGCAGAGCAATATGCCATCACCGGCGGCGTGCCCAAGTACCTGGAATTTTTTGAAAACGATCTTTCCCTGGAGGAAAACATCAAGGATACCATTCTGTCAAAAAGCGGGTTCTTATACGAAGAGCCTAACTTCCTCCTGAAAAGCGAGTCCCTGACAGCCGTCAACTATTTTTCCATCATCAAGGTCATCGCAGATGGCAACCATAAGCTCGGAAAGATCGCCGGCGCGCTGGAGCTGGAAAGCGCCGCTTTAAGCCCCTATTTATCAACGCTTTCCGATTTAGGCTTTATTGAAAAGAGAACGCCGATCACAGAAAAGAATCCGGAAAAATCCCGGAAAGGTCTTTATTTTGTTGCCGACAATTTCATCCGCTTCTGGTTCCGCTATGTTTATCCCTATAAAGGCGAGCTGGAGCTGGACAACATGCAGATCGTGCTGGATGAAATCCATAAGGACTTTAAGGAAAAATTCGTCGCCTTTTCGTACGAGGATATCTGCAGAAACATCTTCGCCGATCTGTGTCGGAAAGGTTCGATTTCCTTCGTTCCGTCACGCATCGGTTCCTACTGGTTAAATGATTATAACAGCGACACAG
>CAVKMC010000346.1:0-1877 GCA_963657285.1 Agathobacter sp. | reverse complement strand
ATGTGATGGCGGTCGATCATCAAAACAAGCTAGTATTTGCCGGGGAATGCAAATACCACGCAAATCCCGTCGATGCACCGGTATATTTTTCCCTGAAAGAAAAAACGGAAAATGCCGCAGAAATCCGCAAAGCATTTTCCGGTTATCATGTCCTTTTTGGGATTTTCAGTAAAAGCGGCTTCACGCAGCGCCTGCAGGATATCGCAAAGGAAAACGAAGACCTGCTGCTGATCAACGAAGATGCGCTGATCCATTAGGCCAGCTGCCGCCTCGGAACCTCAGAACGGGATCACGCCCAGCAGCGTCGATGCGATCAGCGCGACGATGCTCAGCGGCCACACGAGCTTCAGCGAATACTTGAGATGGTCGCCGATCGACACATCCGCGAGGCCGAGGCCGACATACACGGCGGCCACCGATGGGCTGACCGGCGTACCGAAGGTGGCGGTCAGGAGGAAGGTCGCCGCCACCGCCTGGGCCGAGACGCCGAAGGGAGCCACCACGCCGATGATGATCGGGAGGAGCGCATAGTAGAAGGCGTCCGTGCCGAGGATCATGAGGAGCGGCACGCTGAACAGGGCCATAAACCAGTGCATGTGCGGTGCCATGGAGCTCGGCAGCACGCTGACGATCGTGTTTGCCATCGCATCCACCATGCCGGTGTCACTGATGACGCCCATGAAAACGCCGACGGAAAGAAGGGTCACGGTCATCACCATGGCGTTCTGGCCAAGCTCCTTGATCTTCTTGTTCTGCAGCTTGGAATTCGGGAAATTCACCACGATGGCGATGGCATAGGTGATCATGAAGATGGAATACATCGGAAGCGGTGTATCCATGAAGAGCACCACCAGCATGACGATCGTAAGGATGAGGTTGAACCAGTACAGCCAGCCGCGCTTGCCCGAAGCCTCCGCAGTCTCTGACGACGCCTCGCCCGCCTCCTCCGGATGCAGCCCGTGCCGCTTTTCCAGAAGATCAATGATGAAGCCATTGACGAAGGCCAGCAGGATCAGCACCACCACACCCGGCATAAGGAAGGAATAGAGATCACCGGTCTCCACGCCGGCCACCGAGGCCGCCCGCATGGTGGGGCCGCCCCACGGAACGAGGTTCATCGCCGCATAGGGCCCGCAGATGATGGCCAGCAGTGCTTCTCTCCGGAAGCCGAGGCGCTTGATGATCGGCAGGAAGGCCGGTACGACGATCAGGAAGGTGGCTGCGCCGGAGCCATCCAGATGCGCCACCAGGGTGGTGACAATGATGGCGATCACGATCATCAGGCTGTTCTTGCCGGCCTTCTTCGTCAGGAAGCCAATGATGGGATCGAAGAGTCCGATCTCATCCATCAGGGTGAAATACGAAATGGAGAACACGAACAGCACGGCGGTACTGAGCATGGACTTCATGCCGGTGCTGATGAAGCCGCCGATCTCCTCGAGACCGAAGCCGGCGATCACCGATGCGATCAGCGGAAGGCAGATAAAGGCCACCGGAGGGCTGACCCAGCTTTTGATGAGCACCACCATCAGGATGGCCATCAGCAAAAATCCAATCAACGCTAACATAATCGTAATCCTTTCTGTGATAGGGTCTTGGTATCAAAAAGCCGCGCTCCGTACGGATATCCACAAAAGGAAACGGAGCGCGGCAGGGGGAATTCAAGAGGTTCTGCGGATTCTGTTATGAAAAGGTGTATGGCTTCACCTGGCGAACAACATCGAGGATGGTGCCGTCACGTGCTTCCACGATCGCAACGACCTTGTCCTCCCACTCGAGCGGATCCGGCTCACCCACGAGCTCATAGGCCTTCTCCTGCAGGGACTCGATGGTGACATGCTTGATGCCGGCCTTGTCCAGGCAGTCGATGATGTCCT
>CAVKMC010000345.1:0-2676 GCA_963657285.1 Agathobacter sp. | reverse complement strand
CTACTAGAGACGATGGCGGTCTTCAATGTAAGCGGGGGAGCAGTCAAGCACGTACCGACTACCGATTACCGACTACCGACCACTAACATAACAAAGAGCTCCGGCCATAAGCTGGAGCCCTTTCGCCATTTCCTTATTTCTTTTCTACCGAGTCTATGATCTCACACGTCGTATAAGCGATAGCAGCGCCTGCCAGTGCGCCGACGCAAGCGCCGCATACAGCGCCGCCCAGGCCGCCGACGCAAGCACCCGCTACGGTACCTGCCACAATACAGCTAACCATGATGACAGTGCCAACCACTGTGGACTTCGCCTTATGCCACCAATCACTGAGGAACCAGCCGCCGGATACATTGTCCAGCACCTCATCAGAAAGGATGGCTTTGGTTTCCTTCAGATAGTCCACCGTCTTTTTGAAAAGCACCTTCACCTGTTCGAAGGTGGCCTTGGAGAATCTCTTCACGATTTCATACACGTCTTCAATGGTGTCGGCCACCTTCATCAGCGCGCTGATTTCCGGATCCGCTTCAAGAGCCGCCTTCACCTTTTCCAAACCGGCTTCCGCTTCTTCATGACCCAGGATGTCTGCGACATTCACATTTTCTACAGCGATTTCACTCATTTTCGTATCTCCTTCTCGTTTTGAAATGGGACGCTCATAGGGCGCCGCTTGTATCTTTCATTTATTATACGCGATGGTGGGAAATGGTATTACAGGAAATATTCTCTTTTAACGCTTTCGCTTTTAGTAGTCAGTGGTCGGTAGTCGGCAATTACCGATAACCGATAACCGTATAACCGGTAACCGACTCCTTTACGGTTAGAGCGCACGGTTACCGGTTACCGGTTACCGGTTATCGGTAATTACCGACCACCGACTACCGATTACCGACTACTAACACAAGAAAAAAGCCACCAGGTACTCCCGATGGCTTTCCACACTTAATCTCCCGTGATAACACCAAAGGCGGCCATGCCCACGCCGCCCACGATGGCGCCGATGGCAGCGCCGGCTATCGCACCGCCTACGCCGGCCACGCAAGCCCCGGCGATAGCGCCGATGGCCACGCAGCTGATCATGACGATGCCGCCGATGACGCCGCTCTTATAGGTATTCCAGAAATCGCCGAAGCTCATACCGCCGGCCACATTGTCCAGCACCTCATCAGAAAGGACGGCCTTGGATTCCTTGAAATAATCCACCGTCTTTTTGAAAAGCACCTTCACCTGCTCGAAGGTAGCGGTAGAGAATTTCTTCACGATTTCATACACATCCTCCACGGACTGCGCCGCCTTCACCAGTGCGCCCACCTCCGGATCGGAAGCGATGGCAGCCTCCACCTTCTCCAATCCCTCCGCGCCCTGCGCGCTGCCGAGGATCTCTGCTACGTTGATGTTTTCTACTGCGATCTCGCTCATTTTTATTTCTCCTTTGTATTTTGAAATCAGGCGCCGAGGGCGGCCTTGGTTTTCTCTTTCACTTATTATACGCGAGTGAGGGAGATAGTATTACAGAATTTTAGGGATAAGGGATAAGGCGCGTTTACCTGCCTCGACATAGCTAGGAGCCTGGAGCTTGGAGCTTGGAGCTTCATTGGCGTCAGTAGGCATACTAAGCAGTAAAGACGCGAGCCACTTTGCCCGCTTACTCGAAACGTAGTTAAATGCTAAGTGCCGCTAGCCGAGCTCCTAGCTCCAAGCTCATAGCTCCTAGCTATGTCTACGCAGGCAAACGCGCCTCATCCTTATCCCTTTTGGGCAAAAGAAAAGCCCCCGAGCAATCGCCCAGGAGCTTTCCTGTTCTTATTTCTTCGTGACCGCGTTCACGATCGCGCCGGCGGCAAGGCCCACGACTGTGCCTACTACGCAACCGGCACCGGCTCCTGCGATAGCGCCACCTACGCCACCTACGCAAGCGCCCACGACTGTGCCTACCACCGTGCAGGCGACGACGCAAGCCAGGGTGATGCAGTCCCCCTTATTTTTATTCCACCATTCCGTAAGGAACCAACCGCCCGCCACATGATCAAGTACCTCATCAGAAAGCTTCGCTTTGGCCGAATGGAAATAATCCATGGTCTTCTCAAGGATCACCTTCACCTGCGCAAAGGTAGCCTTTGAGAATTTTTTGATGATCTCGTACACATCTTCTACAGTCTGTGCGCCACGGAGCATCGGGCCCATTTCCGGATCCGCTTCGAAGGCTGCCTTCACCTTCTCCACATTCTCGGCCGCCCCTTCGGTGCTCATGATTTCTGCGATGTTAATGTTTTCTACTGCGATTTCACTCATTGGTATCTCCCCTTTTTAGAAATATCGTTTTTACGTTATCGGTTTAGTGGTCAGTGGTCAGTGATTAGTAATCAGTACGTGCTTAGCTGCTGTCCTACTTACGCCGAATACCGCTATCGTCTCTAGTAGTCGGTAGTCGGTGGTCGGTAGTCGGTACGTGCTTGGCTGCTGTCCCATTTGCGCCACAAACCGCTATCGCTTCTAGTAGTAGGTGGTCGGTGGTCGGTACGTGCTTGGCTGCTATCCCACTCTCCGCTTTTACCCCCTTCCAGGGTAATGCTGTTAAGTTAAGAAATTTATGCTAAGGGTTACAGCAAATTTGTTGCTCTAGCCTTATGGGAGTAGACCCTTGGAGAAGGGCCCTCCGATAGCGCCGGATAGAAA
>CAVKMC010000344.1:0-2677 GCA_963657285.1 Agathobacter sp. | reverse complement strand
CTATTCACGTGAAGAAAGCGAAGGTGGTCAATCGTGGCTCTAGCGAAGAATAAGGTGGACAAGGCCATTGATTGGCTGAAGTTCAATCGGAACTATGCGGAAAACAAGCTGATGATTTCCATCAGAAACAATAACATCGGCGAGGCTCGCCGTTCTCGGGTGATGCTTGAGGCGTGGAGTGATGCGCTGGAAGGCGTGCAGGACATCTTGAAGGGGGCGCGGAAATGACCATCAAAGTATGCGCCCGCTGCCATCGTCCTATTCCCAAGGGAGAAGAGATGGTAGAGAAGATAGATGGGCAATATGTCACCACCCACCGTGAGTGCCGGCATGGCACGGAGTACACGCCTCATCATAAGGACCTGGACACCATGATCCGCGAAGCCCTGAGGGGCGGGCCGGGCGACCAGCTCCGTAGAAAGGAGATGGGACGATGAGATACTGCGCGTGGTGCGGCGAGCCATTAGAAGAAAACGCGCCTCGACACGGTAAGTATCACAAAGGCCGATGTGCAGGGGCAGCCGGTGCTTTCCATTCTTATCTTCGAAATAAATCAAGCGGGAGAATGTACGACCATGAGGACTTCTCGACTCATGAAAGAATGTACCGTCGCTTTTTGGAGAGAATCTATGATACGCCCGGCTATAAACCTATCGTCTTTAGTCTTGGTATAGAGGAATGGTGGTACATGGCCGACCTAGTGATAGCGGCCGAAGAATGCGATATACCATCGACTATGAGAGAAGGCCCACGGATCCGTGAGCTAGCAGAAATCGCGAATACGATTTTGGAGATGCCCTGCACGGCCGTCTATAGAGAGCTACCACAAGAAACTCGAGATCTGATTATGCGGTACCTGGGGCACCAGTTGCCTTATTGGTACTCGCACCCGCAAGAAACTATTAGGAGGAGAAGTAATGGCAACACTGTATGAAATCGACGCTAGGCTGGCGAACATCTTCATCACCCTCGAAGGGGATGGCGTGGATGCTACGACCGGCGAAGTGCTGGATAGCGAAGCATTGGACGCGCTCCAGATGGAGAAATGGCAGAAGGTGGATAACATCTGCCGCTTTATCAAGAATCTGGAATCGGACGCCCGCCAGTACAAGGAAGAAATCGAGCGTCTGAAGGGACGCATGGACGCCGCCGGAAAGAAGGTAGACTCGCTGAAGCTGTATCTGGCTAGTCACTTGGAGGCGGGCAAGAAGGCGGATGTACCGTCCGCACAAATCAGATGGCGAAAGTCCGTGGCCGTATCCATCACCGATGAAGCGAAGCTCCCGAAAGCTTTCTTGAAGGAGATCGTGGAGGTGAAGCCGGATAAAACGGCCATCAAAGACCATCTGAAGAAAGGGGAAGAAGTGCCGGGCGCATGCCTGGAAGAGAGGCAGAATCTCTCGATTAAATGATTACGCTTTTATAGGAGGAAGACATGCTCAACATTACGAAGGGGGTACAGACGCACCCTGTGAAGGTGGTTCTCTATGGGGTGGAGGGCATCGGCAAGACGACCTTTGCTTCCAAGTTCCCGAAGCCACTTTTCTTAGACTTAGACCGTGGATCAGCGCGGATGGATGTAGACCGTATCAACGGCATCGAAAACTGGGTGAAGTTGATTACTACCATGGAGGACATCAGCAACGCAGAAACCGACTACTCCACCATCGTCATCGATACGGCGGATATGGCGGGGGAGCTGTGCAAAAAGTACATCTGCATGAAGAACAAAAAGGAGTCTATCGAGGACTTTGGCTATGGAAAGGGCTACACCATCTTGGCGCAGGAATTCTCCCGCATCTTGGTGTGGGCTACGGTCTTGATAGACAAGGGCTACAATGTGGTATTCCTGGCTCACTCAATGCAGCGCACGGTCACGAAGCCCGACGATACAGGCAGCTATGACCACTGGGAAATGAAGCTTCCAGGCAAGGGAAACAATTCCCTTGGGGCGCTCTTGAAGGAGTGGGCGGATCTGTTACTGTTTGCCGATTACCATATCACCATCAGACAAGGCCAGGACGGCAAGGGACGCGCTACGAAGTCCAGCGGTGAGCGTATGATGAAAGCGAACCATACGCCCTTCGCCGATGCGAAGAACCGCTTCGGGCTGTCTGATGAGCTGCCATTCAGCTATGACGAAATCGCTTCCATCATCCCAAAGAGAGAGCCGCCGAAAAAGACGACCATGATGGAGGAGGCGTATCAGCGTAAAAAGGACTTCCAAAGGGGAGTAGAGAACCCGCCTCCAGCGCCGGCACAAGAAAGACCGTTCCCCAAAGAACCATTGGAGCAGCTGAAGGCACTCATGAATGAGGGCGTATCGGAAGCAGATCCGGCACCAATCACGGAGGAAGAGCTGCTGAAGGCTATCCACCAAGTGGAGGAAGACGCGGCTATCAAGGAGGTCACCCGCATGGAAGACCTGCCGACTGACTACATCGTTCAAAATTTCTTAACTCAAGACATGTGGAATGGATTCAAAATGTACATTCTGAATAATCTTCGCGTACCGTTTTAATAGAAAGGGAATTGTATCATGGTAGATTGGAGCAAAGACAACAAAGCAAAAGAAGGATTCGATAAGTTCGGGGCCCGCCAGCCTGAAGGCCAGGAGCCCAAGAAAACTTTTATTCTCACGGAAGAAGACTTCGAGCAGACGGGGCCTTCCCTGTAC
>CAVKMC010000343.1:0-2814 GCA_963657285.1 Agathobacter sp. | reverse complement strand
AAATTGAGGAGCTGGCTGGTTCAATCAAGAAAGAGGGCTTGCTTCAGCCTATCCTTGTCCGCAAAGTGGGAGACCATTATCAGATCATCGCTGGCGAGCGCCGTTGGCAGGCTTGCAAGAGCCTGGGGATGGAAGAGGTTCCTGTCCGTTTCTGGTCTGCAGATAACGATAAAGCCCTTGAGTTGGCTCTTATCGAGAACATCCAGCGCTCCGACTTGAATCCCATCGAAGAAGCGTATGGCTACAAGCGCCTTATGGAGCGTAAGGGCATGACTCAGTCCGAGTTGGCGAAGACGGTTTCAAAAGGCCGTTCCACCATTGCCAACGCCCTCCGTTTGCTTGATCTCCCTGAACAGGCTCAGCAGCTTCTTTTCGAGGGGAAGATCACAGCCGGCCATGCGCGCGCTATCCTTTCCGTGAACGATCCTGAGGGGCGGAAGAAGCTCACCGAAAAGCTGATGAGCGAAAAGCTCAGCGTGCGCCAAACCGAGCAGATTGCCCGGTTGATGTCCGGTAGGGAAAAGGCTCTTGCGGAAGGGAAAGCGAAGCGTGTTCCAGCTCCTGCGAGCTTCAAGAAGGCCGCCAAGGGATTGACCCGTTTCCTTTCTGCACCTGTCCGTGTCAAGACTGTTCAGGGGAAGAACAAGATAGAGATCCAGTTTAAGGACGAAGAGGAACTTCAGCGCATCATGGACCTGATCTCTTCCGCTTCGGAAAAGTAAAGACCTCTTGGCTCTAGCATGTGGTGTGCTTGCTAGGGTTGGTTTTCAGCACCGACGCCGCGCGCCCCTTGCGATTCAGTTGCAAGGGGCGCTTTGCATACCCGATGGGCTTGCTGAAGATTCAGCGACACTACCCTTTGAGCTTGTTTTTCAGCTGGCCGCATGCTCCATCGATGTCGGCTCCGCGGGAGTTTCGTACGGTAGCTTCGTTTCCCGAGCGCTTCAGCTCACGTACCCAGTTTTGTTGAACCTTGGCTGAGGTGGGATGGTATGGACTGCCGGTAACCTCGTTCACATTCAAGAGATTCACATGGCAGAGCAGCCCATCGCAGAAGCCCTTAAGGGCCTCTAGGCTTTGGGGCGTGTCGGTAACCCCATCGATCAGCAGATATTCAAGGCTGACCCTTCTTCCTGATGTTGCATTGTAGGAAGCAAGGGTATCTTTGAGTTTTCCCAGTGGGATATTCGAGCACCGGGGCATAAGTGAATCACGGGTGCTCTGGATGGCTGAATGCAGGCTGACTGCCAGGGTGAATTGCTCTGGCTCGCGGCTGAGTTTCTGTATGCCGCTGATTATTCCGCAGGTTGAAACGGTTATATGACGTGCACCGATTTCCAGCCCATCCTTCGAATTGGCGAAGCGGAGAGCATCAAGGGTAGCTTCATAGTTTTGAAAGGGCTCACCTTGACCCATCGACACAAGATTAGTGACCCGGTACCCGAAATCTTCCTGCACGGCATTGATCTGGCAGATCATCTCGGCCGAGGAAAGGTTGCGATCAAGCCCCTCGTGGCCCGTAGCGCAGAAGACGCAGCCCATCGCGCAGCCTGCCTGGGTGGAAAAGCAGACAGTAAGGTGCTTCGGCTCGTCTTTGCGTTCCTTTTTTCCAGTAGAGGGTATTCCCACTGCTTCGACCCGTGCGCCATCCGAATACTCAAGGACGTATTTCCTTGTTCCATCTTGGGATACCTGCCGGTCTACCACGGTGGGTTTGCGGAAGGGGTGCCGTTCCTCCAGATGTTCTCTCATGGCCTTCGGTAGGTTGGTCATCTCACTGTAGGAAGCAACGTTCTTCCGGTAAAGCCAGTCGACAAGCTGTTTCGCACGGAACTTCGGTTGCCCGAGGTCTGCAACGACCTGGGCTATCTGGGATATGTTCAGCGATTGGATAGGCTCATTCATAGATCATATTATACGCAAGTGGTGGGAAGCCTTCGTGATGCGCCGGGATGGCATTTTGCCTTTGATATACTCACAACAGCTCATTTAGGTTTTCTTATTTTTCTTATTCGGATACTCATTGGTCGAAAGCGGGAATCATGTCTTGTTCTTTTAAGCCTGAGGAAATAAAAGTTGCCTTGTTGGCAGGAGGCAAGAGCGCGGAACGCGATATATCGATCCTTTCCGGAGAAGGCTCCAAGGAAGCCCTTGAGCAAGCTGGGTTTCAAGTGACACTTTTCGATCCCGCTAAAAAAGAAGACCTTGTTGCCCTGATTCAGGGTGATTTCGATGTGGCGTTCTTGGCGCTTCATGGCAAGTATGGAGAAGACGGGACGGTTCAAGGATTCCTGGAAACCATTGGCTTGCCCTACACCGGTCCTGGTGTGTGGTCGAGTGCTACAGCGATCGACAAGATGAAAGCCAAGGATGTGTACTATGCCTCGGGGATCCCAACGCCCCGCTCCTTAACCATCGGCTCGCCCGCCATCCCTGCTTCCGATATCGTCGATGCTTTGGGATCTCATTGCGTGGTTAAGGCCGCAACCCAGGGGAGCGCCCTCGGAGTATATGTTTGCCAAGGCGTCGAAGAGGTTGCCAAGGCGGTGAAGAGGGTTTTCGAGGTGGACACCTGCGCTTTCGCTGAATCGTTCGTCCAAGGCCCTGAATTCACGGTTGCGGTGCTGGGGAACGAAGACCCCTACGCTCTTCCTGTTATCAAGATAGTTCCCTCTAACGAGTTCTACGATTTCGAGTCGAAGTATGCCCAAGGCGGATCGCAGCATATCTGCCCCGCACCGCTGACGGAAAAGGAAACCGCCGATGCCCAGGCCCTCGCGGTGAAAGCCCATAAGGCCCTGGGCTGCAAAGGAG
>CAVKMC010000342.1:0-2819 GCA_963657285.1 Agathobacter sp. | reverse complement strand
GAAAACGCACTGTTCGCGAGCAATATCGACGTTTAGCGTTTTTTACCGACAATTTAAGCTGTTTTATCAGCGGGAGGTCATCGTGAAGACAACAGAGAATCAGTTGGTGGTCGCGGTGTCCTC
This sequence comes from Agathobacter sp., assembly GCA_963657285.1. GTDB lineage: Bacteria > Bacillota > Negativicutes > Veillonellales > Dialisteraceae > Dialister. Next base: position 2,696 of record CAVKMC010000342.1, on the reverse strand, counting down.
CCGCGCTCTTTTTGATCTTGAGAGCGAACACGAGCTCTTTGAGAAGGAAGGCATCGCCGCCTACCGCGCCTATCAGGAAAGCCACCGCGACGATCCGTTGCGCCCCGGCGTCGCCTTTCCCTTCATCCGACGGCTCCTGAAGCTCAACGAGCTCTTCGGCGACGCCGAGCCCTTCCGCGTCGTCGTGCTGAGCCGAAATTCGCCCGAGACCGGCCAGCGATTCTTCAGCTCCTGCCGCTACTACCATCTCCCCATCAAAGCAGGCGCCTTCACGTCAGGCCAGTCCACCTTCCCGTACCTCGCCTCCTTTGACGTCTCGCTCTTTCTCTCTGCCAACCGCGAGAGCGTGATGAGCGCGCTCGCCGCCGGCCAGCCTGCGGGCTGGGTGCTCCCCAGCAGCTCCGGCGAAGCAGCAGAAGACGGCGACAATGAGCTGCGCATTGCCTTTGACTTTGACGGCGTCATCATTGACGACGAAGCCGAGCGCGAGTACCAGAAGGATGGTCTGGCGGGCTTTCAGTCGCTCGAAGTTGCGAAGGCGGCGACGCCGCACACGCCGGGGCCGCTCGCCAAGCTCTTCAAAAAGCTCGCCGCCTTCCAGAAAATGGATGCTGAACGCGGCCGTGACGATCCTTACTACCAGCCAGCCATCCGAGTCGCCATTGTCACGAGCCGAGGCGCTCCAAGCGAACAGCGGCTCATTACAACGCTGAAGGCTCAGGGCATGAGCGCCGCCGAGCTCTTCTTGATGGACGGGCTTCCCAAAAGCCAGGTGCTCAACGTGCTGCGCCCTCACATCTTCTTTGACGACCAGCTGCGCCACCTCGAGCGCACCGCAACCACCATTCCCAGCGTGCTGATCCCCTTCGGGGTCAACACCCCGCATTAAAGGGGCCTGAAAGGCCCGTCACGGCTCCAGCTGTCCACAGAAGGTCTGTGGACAGCTGGAGCCGTTTTCGTTTCACAAGGCGCCGTCTTTTTTCAACGTGCGCCGCACCGTCATGCCAAGCGCCCGCAACGAGATGCTTACTTCGCGAGAAAACAGCACCGTGGAGATGACGATGAATCCCACGGCAAGAAAGAGCAGCAAGTCCTCCACGCTTCTCAAATTGAGGCTGAACATCGTGGACAAGACGCTGGTCAACACCAGCAGCCCCGAGAAGGCCGCAGACATCACGACAAAGAGAATGGATCGTTTGAGCAGTTTAGAGCGATGAAAAATAAGCAATATTTCTTCATCAACCAGTTCTACCTCATCGCCTTTGTCTGGCAGACCGACTAGCTGCAGCCGATTTCTCAACAGTTCACGAATGCGATTGGTGGTGTGCGCGTACCGCGCCGACATGGTGAGCATCAGGAGCCCAACGCCGGAAATCAATGTCACCGGCGTCAGCGCAGAACTTAGCACTGACACAAATTCAACGTTATTCATAATTTTCTTTCATCTGACACATAAGAACATTTACACATTGTTTTTATCAAATGATCCTCTGGTGAAGCGGAAGATTTTAGGCAGGAGAGCTGGCTGATGCCTCTTTATTTGTATGTGCATTGCCTTCGGAGCAAGAACTTGCCCCACTTTACTTTCCCACAGACAGACTGTGGAAAAAGGCAGGGCGTCAAGTTTTGCCACCTTCTCAATGAGCAAAAGGTCTCTCCTAAAAATGATGATTTTTTAAGATTTAAACATAACAGTAGTAAACAATAAGGTGTGGACAAAACTGTTGATAAAGGGAAAAAGAAAAGCGACATCAGCGCTTTGGCGTGTGGATAAAGCTGCGAAGACATTGCCGGAAAGGCTGTGGTCTTCCTGTGGACGGTTGTGTGGAAAAAGATGAGGGCAAAAACGGCTGAAAAATTATCCGCAGACCGAGGCCAGTTGTTGAGACAGTTGTTCCATTACTTATCCACAGTGTGCGGAGGGAAAACGGCGGTCAGATGCACTTCGGGAGTCGATGGGGGCTGATGCGTGGAAAGCGGTGCCGGATGCGCCTGTTTTGGTCTGTATCGGACAAATACTATTGTTTTCGCACCAAAAAAATAGGAATTCGGTGGCGAAGAGTACGAGTGTCAAGTTGTTCCTGCCGTTTTAATAAAAAATTGAATTTTTAAATAACAGTAGTAACAATAACGGCGAACAACTCTGTGGATAAAAATGAAAAGTCCTTTAGTTTCATGGTGTTGCGCTGTGAAAAACGCGGAGGACGATCGGCCGGATTGGTTGTGTACAGCCTGTGGAGAGCTGTGTGGAAAAGAGGGAGGCGAAGCACAGCCAAAATTTCATCCCCAGTGAACGGCGACTTCTCCTGAGGATTGTCCACAAAGTTTTCCACATGGCGGATGGCCCGCGGAGGGCCGCCGCTGTTGCGTCGGAGCTAAAACCGCAGTAAATTTTCCCTGTTTTTCGTGTTTTATTGGATGAGGCGGCATGTTCAGCCTGGAAGTAATGCCTTGGTTCTCTCCGGCGGTTTCCCCGGAGATTGCCCGAGTCATGCACAACCTGGGGTACCGTTCGGAGCTTTGGCCGGGCGATGAGATCGGTCAGGGCTTCTTTCGCCGCGTTGTTTTTGTCGCCGGCGGCTTTGCGGCGAATGCTTTGATTGCAACCGGCAGTCATGCGCCGCTGCAGATGACGATGGCGGGCGCGGGCAGCTTTGCTGTGACAGGAAGCGCGCTTTCGGTGGATGACAATGAGC
>CAVKMC010000341.1:0-2882 GCA_963657285.1 Agathobacter sp. | reverse complement strand
GGGCAGCTGCTATCGGCCACAGACGAACAGACCAAGGCCGAGCTGTACCGCACGCTCCAGGCACAGAACTGGCTCCTTAGCAATATGGGACTCCAGCTCATCGATGCGGCCGACGATATTCAGAGCCATCAGTACACCTTCGGCGGCGTGTCGGACGTGTACAAGCAATTCATGATGGACATTGCAGGCGCCGCGCGCATTCCTGCTACTAAGCTATTTGGCCGCTCCCCTGAAGGTATGAATGCCACAGGGGAAAGCGACCTGCAGAACTACTATGACATGATAGCCCAGGAGCAGGAGGCGAAACTTCGCCCGATTCTGAACAAGCTGCTGCCGGTACTGTGCATGTCCGTATTCGGAGCCGTGCCGGACGATTTGGATTTTGAATTCGACCCGGTATCGGAGCCGAGCGACCAGGAACGGAGCGAGCTTGCTAAGAGCGGCACCGAGAACGTGGTCACGGCCCTGAACGCGGGCCTGGTATCCAAGCGGACGGCTCTTAAGGAGCTCAAGCAGCAGAGCGAACGCACCGGCGTATGGACGAACATCACCGACGCCGATATTCTAAAGGCCTCCGACGAAATAGAGGAGGAAGGAGAAATCGGTGGGATGGGGGGCACGGAGGACGACGAGGACGGCGAGGAATTGCTAAATTCGCCCCACACAGGCCCTGACGATGGGGCGGTCGGTAAACCACCCCAGGCTCCTGGACGGCCGCCACAGGCGCCAAAGGAGGCGCACGACAGCGACCCTTTTTACGGTTCCGCCAGTGACATGGAAGATGCCAATGGAAACAACCACGACCCGACCAACGGCCAGTTTGCTCCTAAAGGCGCTGGCGGCGGCACAAGAAAAAAGGCGAAGAAAAGGCGCAAAAGAAAGCAGAACTTGACTCGCCCTTTGTGGAGTGCTAAGTTATCACCAAGCGGAGCTAATCGCATTGGGAATAGAGACTTCGGATCTAATCAGGACCGGGAAGATCATATAGATAAACACTACAAGGGAGTAGCTGCGTTTGCAGGGATGACGGCAGATGAATACGTCGAGGCCGGCATACAATTACTAGAAAGTGCAACCGGGAATGGAATAGAAGGATACGTAGAAGGAAATGGCGCAATTGTACGGTATGACCGACGAAAAAATTTGATGGCCATAGGAGATACAGGTGGATTGTACACTTTTTATTATGTTGATGGCGGCCACAAAACGTTTTTAAAACGAATGGAGTTTGATTTAAACCATGGAGGCAGAAAATAGTAAATGCCCTGTTTGCGGGCACGAAGATGATTGGTTTCCTCATGACATATGCAAAGTCTGTGGATGGGAAAGGAATCCATTCCAAGAGGAGATGTCAGACGAGGAGGGGGACGTAAATCGAATGTCTCTCAATCAAGCTCGGGAGGCTTGGAAATCTGGGCGAAAAGTAGAATAGCAGCGAAAGACCGCGAATGCGGTCTTTTTTGTTGCTTGATTCCGTTCCAAATCAGAGCTAACATGCATCACGAAAATCAAGATATACCTAAAAGGAGGTAGAAAAGATGAACCAAAGACAAAAAAACTTAGACCGAATCCGAGCCTTCGACGCCGAGGAAGGCGAGTGGCGTACCATCAACGGCGCGCACGTGCTCATCAAAAACGGCCGCATCGCTGCCGGCGCTGGCGGCGCGCTGAACGGACAGAAATTCCAGGGGCACTCCATTCGTAAGATGCCCGCTGGATACACCGGGAAGAACTACGACCAGGAATCTAAGAGACTTGCACACAACGCGAGAGTCTACCAACGCACGGCGCGGAAGGCCTACGAGAAAGCGGAACGGGAAGCAGGTCCCCTCGGGGAAGCAGCCCGCATTCCGCAGTCGCAGCTTCCGGATTACAAGCGGAAGCTCACCGAGAATATGGACAAGCGCGATAATGATGCCGCATGGGCTAAGCAGCGACTCGCCAGCATGCAGGAACGTACCCGCGCGCTGAAACAGAGACGGCCGGACCTCTTCGGTGGGACCGGAGCATCTGCACCTGCACCTGCACCATCACCAGCGCCTTCTCCGGCTCCAAGCTCTGCGCCGAGCGCTCCGGCTGCTCCTGCATCGAGAAAGCCTTCGCTGACCCGGAAGACAGGATTCACGGGACGTACTACGGCGAGCGAGATCAATAAAGCTAAGCAGGCTGTTCAAAAGGAAGATGCGAGATACGGAGATAAGCAAAATCAAATTAGAGAAAAATATGGAGGTAATGCAAGACGCATTAGAAGCGAAATAGCCCAGGCGGAGAAAAATGGTGGTGACACTACAAGGTTAGAGAAGGAATATGACAAAAATTCTAGATTACGCTTGAGGGCTAACGAATTAGCAGCAAACGCTCACGCTATTAAGAATAACGCTCATTTCGCGCGTGCGATGCATCTGCAAGACATCCAGCGTCGCGGCTCGGCATACCTCGCCACACACCCGGAGCTACGCCGCGGAGGCAGGACAGCTCCGCAAGCTGCATCCCTGCCCGCAGCTCCATCTACCGCCCCGTCGTTCTCGGGACATCGCCTCAAGAAGATGCCAGCTGGATACACTGGGAAGAACTACGACCAGGAAGCCAAGAGGCTCGGGCATAATGCGAATGTATATGAACGTACCGCTCGAATGGCAATGGAAAAGAAAGAGGGGAAAATGGCATCTGCGATTAGTCAGGCTAGGGCGGAATATTCCGCAAAACAAGACGCATACGAAAGAGCGGCAGAGAGGCTCGACAATCGCAGACGTAGTCAGAAATGGAAATCCGGACGAGGCGTCAATGGAACCCAACGACGAGATTTACATTACAATCACCTACAGAATCTGAATAGCGATCGCAGAGGAAAGCAAGCGGAGGAAGCCGGGAAACGTGTAGAT
>CAVKMC010000340.1:0-2934 GCA_963657285.1 Agathobacter sp. | reverse complement strand
CGGTTGCTCTTGGCGGGGACGTGCCGCAGCTTCGGGTCAAGGCCAAGGGCATATTCAAACTCGTCGTTTTCGTATACGGTGTGCGCCTGAATGATGGAAACCTCGCCGGAACGGTAGGCCAGGTCGATAAGCCCCTTATAGCCAAGCTGGAATTGGCACTCCATCTGACCGTGATTGCGGAAGGGAATCAGGTAGGCTTGCCCCAGAGGGGTATTCGGCTCCAAGCCCAACTGGGCGGCAGTCATCATAGCGCCAAGGAAAGACTGAGGGGTGCACTCCTTGAGCTTCGGGTTGGCGCTCAGTGCCGACAGGGTAATGCGGCTGAATCGCTCCGGGGTCATCACGCTGGGCAGTGCCGCCTGAATAGCGGGCTTCATCACCTCAATGTAGTCCTGAATGCTGCTGGGGTTTTTCTTTTTCGCTACCGCCTGAGTAGAAGCGGCGGCATTCTGAATCACGTTTGCCATTAAATATTCTCCTTTTTGAACCGGAAAGTTCTGCTTTCCGAAGATTTGAAATAGTTCTGCGGGATTTCTCCGTGGTCTTTCTCCCACTTTTTTCTATCGAACGTGGAGCGCTTCTGTGTCTTCCATGTGACGCTGTAGCTCCCGTACCCGCCCCGCTCGGCGGCTCCCATGGTCTCCATAATACGCGCCTGAGCGGCGGCTTTCTTTTCTTCCAGCGCCTTGATCTGCTGGACACATTCGTCCATAATCGCCAGATCAACGGCGCAGCCGGTCAAGTCCATTTCGGTGTCCGGCTCACTGGCCGGGAACTCTGCGTTCAGGGCGTCAATGGTGGAATCCATGCCGTCAATGGCCGGGGGCGTTTCGCTTTGGACGTTCTCCCAGAAGCTTTCCTCCGCAGATTTCAGGGCTTCCAGCTCTGCCTCGTCCCGCTCGATGACGAACACCTTGAAGTCAATGCCCAGAACCAGAACCGCCAGATACCAGCGATCAAGGCCGGACACAAGAAGGTAATGGCAGCATTGCGCGTAGTAAGTAGCCGGGAACTCACCGTTCTTGAATTTGCTCAAGTGGAGCGCGTTCGTGGTCTTGATCTCTAATCCTGCCCGTTCCCCGATGACCAGCCGGTCGTAGTTGGCGTGGGCGTAGGGCATATCGTCCCGGAATACGGTGTAGTTCTCCCGGCGCACCTTTTTCCCGGTAGCTTCGGTGAACCGCTTTGCTACGTATTCCTCCAAGTCCGTGCCGAGGCGTACCGCCTCTTTCTGGGAAATATCCTCCGGGATGACTTTCCCGGTTTTCTCCGCCCACAGGGCATACGGTGACTTGTAGGGATTCAGCCCAAGAATGGCGGCGGCATCCGAACCACCAATGGTTGTGGAGCGAAGCGCTGTCCATTCCTCTTTGCTCATGGTAGCAGTGGGAATTTTCCGTATCATTCCTCCACCTCCGCTTCCTCGTTAAATTCCGTCATGGAATCGATGCAATCCAGGCAGTAGAACTCATCATGTGCCGGGATATACACCAGTTTGCTGTCGGTGATAGGCTTCCAGCACCGGGCGCACTTCGGGAGTACGGCCTCCCGGCGGTCGGCCTCCGCCGCCAACTGTTCGGCCTGCCGCCACGGCTCCATGCTATCAAAAACGTCCATTGACTTTCCTTTCTCCATTTGGTATACTGTAGATGGGCATATATTTCTATTTCGCTTGCCGTCCCCGGTGCTGTAACATCGGGGGCGGCTTTTTATCGCCCTCTGATGCACCGTCCGATACCGGCACCCATCAGGATGGCGCACACCCACATGGCGGGAACTGCCGCCTTGTCTGCCAGCAAATCGGCTTGCTGCCACCAGAAAAGCACCAGGTTCAGCCCCGCATAGGGGAGCACACGGAAAGCGCATTCCTTGACATTGAACGGCTTCCGGTTCTCCGGCACCGGTTCCCACCGGGCATCCATGGGTTTATTCCTGCTTGCCATATCCTCACCTCCTGTCGTGGTTTTTGTGGACTACGTCGAAAAGCTCCACGTTCTCGGCGTCAAAAGCCTTGCGTTCCTTTGTTTCCATGCCCAGGGATTCCCGCAGGCGGGCATTTTCAAGACGCAGGCGGCGGAACATCTCTGCCATTGTGCGAAGCTGGGCAACCTCATTCGGCATCATTCGGAGGTCTCCTTGTAGGGCTTCACGCCGAAATCGTGAACCCACTGCCGAAGCCCATAGCCATCCATGTAACGGTTACAGTCCTCACCGAAGCAAACAAGCGAGACGATTTCTCCAATGGGAAAGGCATGGTAGACGGTGTCCCCGACGATCACAAACTTGTCCCCAACCTTAGGCTTGCTCTCTTTGGGCTTGTCCTCTTTGCGCTTCTTCTCAAAAAGCCGCTCAACGGCAACCTTTGCGCCCTCGGCTCTGCTGTATGTATCCTTCGGATTGCAACGGGCTTCTGCGGTCTTCACGTCCCGCCCACCGCGTTTCAGCGTAGCCGTGGTAATCATCCCGTCAAAGCGGAGTTCCACGGTGTAGGGTTCTCGATCAGGCTCTGCGAGTCCGGAAATCCAGCTTTCACCGAACGTCCAATGGACGCCATCAAATAAACCGCCCTTAATGGTCGCCTCTTCCATATAGTAGTCAGTATCTGTGTACGGCCTCTCTTTCACCTTGCTTACGGTGAGTGTTTTCCCGAGGTATTCTTCCATGAGATCAACGAACCCGAAGTCGTTGGGTCGCTCACTCACAATCCGTACCTTATCCCCGACTCTGTATTTCGCCATAAATAACTCCTTTCAAATGTTCGGCATTTTGCCGTATGTCTCGCGGTAAATCCGCTCGTAGACCTCCGGCTGCTCTTTCATGAACGCTCTGACCCGTTTTCCAAGCTCCCGGATCGCGTTAGACCGAAGTAGCTCTGCTCGTACAGCTTGCAAATCTGCTCCGCTCTGGCCAGAAACTCGTCCGTCTTCGGTGCTA
>CAVKMC010000339.1:0-2952 GCA_963657285.1 Agathobacter sp. | reverse complement strand
GAAGGGTCGCCCGATAGGGCCGGATAGAAATGCGCCGTAGGCGCATAATCAGCACTAGCCATAAGCATGCTACCATTTGCGTAAAGTTTGAGAGCTTACCCTCTCGCTGGCCCAGCCTCTTGCGAGGCACTTCTATCCTCCGCTAACGCGCGCGCCGTTTGGCCTCTAAGGAAGGCGCCTTAATGGGCAGGCTAGGCGCCTCTTCGTAATAGGCCAAACTTGGAAATCCTTCTGCAGGATTCCCATCTCCAAGGGGCTACACCTTACCGCTTGCGTAAAGTAATTATTTTACATGCTGGTATTTAAACCGCTTAACTTAATAGCATTACCAGTGGAAGGGGGTAAAAGAAGAGAGGGTCTTCCAGAGGAGGGGGGGAAAAAGAAGAGAGGGGCTTCCAGAGGAAGAGTGGTAAGATGACGGAATGGGATAGCAGTCAAACGCGTACTGACTACCGACTACCGACCACCGACTACTTACTACCGACCACCGACTACTAAAATAACAACGTTTCTTCCGATAAAAAATATTTGCAAATTTCAAAACAAATGAGTACAATGATAGCGTGCAATCGATGCTTGCTGGTAGTGATTGGTGGACTCCATACTGTGGAGCTTTTTTTATTGGAACTTTAGTAGTCGGTAGTCGGTATTCGGTAGTCAGGACGCGTTTGGCGGTTTCCACGCCGGCTAACCTCCACCGCTGACGCGGTCCCCCTCCTTCCAGAGGATAGGCCGCTGAAAAAGTCCCCTCCTCGTGCATAGGGGTAATTTTTATGCAAAATGCGCGCGAAAGAATCGGGCTTGAGCGCCTCTCATCACGCGATTTCCTGCATAAAAATAAGGGCCATACATCGAAACAGGACTTTTTCAGTGGCCTCTCCAGAGGAAGGAGGTAAAAAAGGAATGGGCCTTCCACCGGAAGGCCCCACCTTAGAAATACCCCCTTCCTCTGGAAGGGGGAGGGCCCGAAGGGCGGGGGTTGGGCGAGGAAGCAGCCAGACGCGAACCGACCACTGACCACCGACCACTGACCACTGACCACCGACCACCGACTACCGACCACCGACCACTAATCACTGACCACTAAACCAATATCCCAAAGGAGCTAAACTCATGCATAACTCTTTACTCTTCCTCACGATTTTCCTGGGCGTCATGACGGCTATGGCGCCTTTGTCTACGGATATGTATTTGCCGTCGCTGCCGGAGATCGGCGGGGCTTTCTCGATTTCCACGTCCATGGTGCAGCTGACCTTGACCATGACCATGGTGGGCATGTCCATCGGGCAGATCCTTGGGGGACCGGTGTCAGACAGATTGGGAAGGAAGATCCCGCTCTTCATGGGCATGGTGGGCTTCACCCTGGCTTCGGCGGTGTGCTCTTTCACGGAGAATATTTATATTTTCCTGGTGGCCCGTTTCATTCAGGGGCTCTCGGGGGCTTTCGGCATCGTCATCGCTCGCGCGGTGGCGCGGGATGTGGTGAGCGGGCCGGAGCTGATGAAGTTCATGGCGCTGCTGATGATGGTGAATGGCCTTGCGCCCATCGCGGCGCCGGTCTTTGGCGCGCAGATCCTCCGCTTCACTTCTTGGCACGGAATTTTTGAGGTGCTGGTGGTGGTGGGCGTGATGCAAATTCTCGTGACCGCTTTCTTTAAGGAAACATTGAAGGAGGGCGCCCGGGTGCGGAGCTTCACGGAGGGCTTCGTGGCCTTCGGCTCGCTGATCAAGAATCGCTATTTCTTTGGCCAATGCCTCCTGCAGTGCTTTTACTTCGGCTCCTTCTTTGCTTACATCGCCGGGTCGTCCTTCCTTTTCCAAAATATTTATGAAGTGACGCCGCAGACCTACAGCTATATCTTTGGCGGCATTGGCCTCGGGCTCATGTTCATGGGGATGCTGCCGGCGAAGATGGCCGGGACGGTGGAGGAAATCACATTTCTGAAATGGTCCCTCGTCGTGCCCTTCGTCATGTCCCTCTTCTTCCTGGCGGGGATCCTTCTGGACGCGCCGATCTGGTACACCCTGCCGGTGCTCTTCCTCACCATCGTGCCACTCTCCATCATGGGCGCTGCCTCCACGTCCCTCTCCCTCTCCCGCTGCGGGAAAAACGCCGGCAGCGCGTCGGCGCTCCTGGGATTTTTCAATATGATCCTAGGCGGCGTCATGATGCCCGTCACCGGTATAGCCGGCGATCACACCGCCGTCCCCATGGCGGTCCTCATGGTGGCGGGGTATGCATTGTCGCTTATCGTTTTCTATAAAATGATCGCTAAGAATGGCTAGTGCTTTGGTAATTAGTAATTAGTACTTAGGAATTAGGGCGCATTTGAGGTTGGTGGGAGTTAGCGAGAAAGCCTGCTTCGCAGAAAAGGGATATGCACTATCTCTTGCTAGCGGTTGGTGCATCCTGATCACTAATTACTAGTTACTAAAGCGGCAGCGTCAAACGCCTCTCTTTTTATTACACTGTTTACTTTTTTCTTCCATTCGGCTATAATCATAGTGTGCTATGTAAACTATGATTAACTTTGGGATTTTATACGAAGAAATCAAGGTTTAAAACGCACGTTTTAAACCTTTTTCTTGTGGGTGAAATGCCTTCGTGTTAAAATACCATGAGAGTGATAAATCATACAGTAGTTTTATTTCTGTTATGTTTTTGTCAGCCCTTTGAGGTCTTGTTTCCTTTTGAGGAAGGGGAGGCAAGATCAAGCGGGAGTCTCTTTGCGAAAAAAGGTTCAAGGTTCGGGGTTCAAGGTTCAAGGGAAGGTGCGGCGCACAAATTAAAAAGCGCCGCGAGTTTGGAAAGTCAGCACGCTTGACTGCTTCGTCATAGCTAGGAGCTAGGAGCTAGGAGCTTGGAGCTCGACCTGTGGCAGTAGGCATGTCTAACGATAGAGGCGCGAGGCACTTTGTCCGCTTTATCGAAACGTAGTTAAATGCCAAGTG
>CAVKMC010000338.1:0-3005 GCA_963657285.1 Agathobacter sp. | reverse complement strand
TGAAGGACAACCCGTCCAACTACCTCCTGATGCAGGCTATGGGCCCCAACGTTGCAGGCGTTATTGGTACTGCAGTAGCTGCAGGCACCATGCTCGCACAGTTTGGCCGCTAATTGGCACAATAAAAAAACTCCGGCTTCGGCTGGAGTTTTTTATTGTTCTAATGCTTTAGTAATTAGTAATTAGTGATCAGTGATTAGTACGTCATCTCGCTGCTTTGCGGTATCGATTTAGTAATTAGTATTTAGTGGTCAGGAATTAGTACGCTATTCTTGCTGCTTTGCGGTGTCGATTTAGTAATCAGTATTCAGCGATCAGTAGTCAGTACGCGTTTACCCAAAGCTACAGGTAATCATGCTACGGTTACTCTGAAGCTAAGTGCGTACTAAATACTGACCACTGATCACTAATTACTAAAATACCAGCTATAGAAAAAATCTAAGCTGCATACCTGACTCTCCTTATATAAATATCTATCTAACACCATTAGTAATCTAATCAAGAAAATGATTCAGCGCCGCCTAACAAATTGACTGACAGTCAAAGAATTGACTTTATATTTCCAAAAGGGGAGAAAGGGGGAAAATTTCCGATGATTGCAAAAGTGAATCCGCCGGGCCGATGAGAGAGGGGGCGCTCTATTTCCTTGAAAGCGAGAAGGAAATAGAGCGCTTTTTGGTTGTAAGGGAAGAGAGATTTCGCAAGGTACCTAAACTTATCCCATATATCTATGCTTATTTGTGAATCTCGGTCAATTTTCGTATCATAATTGTAATTCAGATAGGGACGCGCGGACTTGGCTGCGACCGGGTCAGTGCTTCCTTTGAGAATGTAGAGCTTGCGATCGGCGAGCTCTTTCGGCCATGGCTCCTGGCTCGGCAAGGAGGATAGGGTTTGATTGGAGCAGATGGGGCGAGTTTTTTCAAAAGCGGGCAGTGCCGTCCAAAGTCCGTTTCGCTGTTCGGGAGCGAAAGGGACTTCCGCGAAATGCGATCGGCCAGCGGGCCTGCCGGTAGGATCGTATTTCAAAAAAGTTCTCATAGCTGTCGACTCTTGAAAATTCGCGCTTCGTCAATTCGTATTGCTGTTTACAGAAAAATCCAAAAGCTTGGCCCTTTCATAAGCGTCGAAAGGTCTAAGAAAAAGGGATAAGGGACGCTTACCTGCTTCCTCATAGCTAGGAGCTATCAGCTTGGAGCTTGGAGCTCGGCTAGAGTCAGTGAGCATGCTTGGCGGCGGCGGCAGTGAGCACGCGATTTCCAACGCTTACCGCTTAGCATGCTTACTGCCGCCAAAGAAGCTCCAAGCTCCCAGCTCCTAGCTCCTAGCTATGAGGAGGCAGGTAAACGCGGTCTCATCATCTCAATCTCTCACAATCTCATTTCTTTATTCGTAGAAAGGTGGAATAGGTATGGAAACTCCGGGTCCGCTTTCGATCTGTCTGACCAATATGGTGATCGTATTCGCCGTGCTGGTTTTCCTGGCATGCGTCATTCAGCTCATTCACATCGTCGATCCGACGAAAAATAAAAAATAATTTTGAAATAGTGATCAGTAATTAGTAATTAGTGATCAGTGATCAGTGATCAGTACGCGCCTTCCGCTATCGGCAAGAAGAGTAGGGGTTGGTTTGCGGAAAATGCGTACTAATTACTAATCACTGATTACTAATTACTGAACGATATCTGAAACAAGGAGAATACTATGTCCAGTTTTATGAGAGCTCTGCAATCGGTATGGACTGATTCCGGATTTGCAGCGCTGACTTGGGAAAACGTTGTCATGATCGGTGTGGGGCTTTTGCTCCTGTACCTGGCCATTGCCAAAGAGTACGAGCCGCTCTTGCTTTTGCCGATCGCATTCGGGGATATTATGGCGAACTTCCCGAATACAGGCTTTGAAGATGAAATGGGCGTCATGATGGCCCTGGGTTATGGCGTGAAATATGAAATTTTCCCGCCGTTGATTTTCATGGGCGTCGGTGCCATGACTGACTTTGGTCCCCTCATTGCCAATCCGAAGACCATGCTCCTCGGCGCTGCAGCGCAGATCGGCGTATTCGTAGCTCTCGCCGGTGCTATGATCATCGGTTTCACCGCTCCGCAGGCAGCTGCTATCGGCATCATCGGTGGTGCTGACGGCCCGACCTCTATTTACCTCGCTTCCAAGCTGGCACCGGAGCTCCTGGGCGCCATCGCCGTGGCTGCTTACACCTACATGTCTCTCGTGCCGCTGATCCAGCCGCCGATCATGAAGCTCTGCACCACCAAGGAACAGCGCTGCATCAAGATGACCACCCTTCGCCCGGTTACCCATTTTGAAAAAGTCATGTTCCCGATTGTCGTATCCATTGTCGTTTCCCTCCTCCTCCCGCCGGTAGCAGCGCTCATGGGCTGCCTCTGCCTTGGCAACCTCTTCGAAGTCTCCGGCGTCACCTCCCGCCTGTCCGATACCACGCAGAATGCACTCTGTAATATCGTTACCATTTTCCTCGCGACAGGCACAGGTCTCACCATGACCGGTGAAAAGTTCCTCCGCATTGAAACCCTGGAAATCATCGCTCTTGGCCTTGTAGCCTTCGCAGCCGGCACCGCAGGCGGCGTAGTCTTCGGTCAGATCATGCGTATCGTTTCCGGAAATAAGGTGAACCCCCTCATCGGCGCAGCCGGCGTATCCGCTGTCCCCATGGCAGCCCGTGTCGCGCAGTCCGTAGGCCTCAAGGACAATCCGTCTAACTACCTCCTCATGCAGGCTATGGGTCCAAACGTAGCCGGCGTCATCGGCACCGCTGTAGCAGCAGGCACCATGCTCGCACAGTTCGGGGGCGGGAAGTAATTCGCTTTACCCAAAAAACTCCAGCATTCCGCTGGAGTTTTTGCTATTCGTAGTCGGTAGTCGGTGGTCGGTAGTCGGGCTCGGTTCCCGATGGTGCACGAGTAGAGTTGTTTACGTTGTCGATTTCGTAGTCGGTGGGCGGTAATCGGTAGTCGGTTCGCGCTTGACGC
>CAVKMC010000337.1:0-3129 GCA_963657285.1 Agathobacter sp. | reverse complement strand
ATGCGACTAACGCGCCTTTAGCTCAACTTGAAGGAGCCAAATGGATGGAGTCTGATTTCCAAGGAAGTGCTCAATACCAGGGGTCCTACGATAAGACCACCAATGCCATAGAGCTCTTTGACGGAGCTAATGAGTCTACGGTAATCCATGAAGGCGCTCATATGTTCCTCTCTGTACTGGAGAACATGGCCGCTTTAGATGAAGCGGCTTTATCCGGATATTTCCAAGGGGACGCAAAGAAAGCTGCTGCCTCCCTATCTAAGATGCGCGACGATCTTTCCGCTATCAGAGAGTGGGCGGCCTTCTCCGAGGAGCGGCTAGGGGAGTACAAAGGTACAGCTTTAGAGAAGGAATTCACCCAGCACGCCGAGGACATCAAAGCGGGTAAGGCCGGCGCCGAAGAACGGTGGATGCAGGAGCGCTTCGCCCGGGGATTTGAGAAGTACCTGATGGAAGGAAGCGCCCCCACCAAAGAAATGCAGGGCGTCTTCCGGCGGTTCAAGAAGTGGCTCACAGACATTTACAAGGCCACCAAGAACTTAGGAAACGTGACCTTCACGCCCGAGGTCAAAGACATCTTCGACAAGATGATCGCCACCGAGGAGGAAATCAACGCATGGGCCGCTCAAAGAAAGCTGGAATCCATCGACAGGGTGGTGGACGTCAATAATTCTGAGATGGGGAATCTCCGAGCGTGGGCAGAAAGCGTGAAAGAGAAAGCCTTGGAAAAGGCCATGAACTACTATCTCCACATGGTGAAGGAAGACGCTATCGAGGACTTCCGGAAAACCATTTCCTCAGAAGACGCGAAAATGGAATTCGTCAAAGGGCTAGGAGAAGAGAATGAGATCTATCAGATAGAGACCATCTATAATTCCGATACCTTCCCCACCGCCAAGGATAAGAAAGAATTCCTAGCCATGAGCGGGCACACCGAGGAATCCTTCAAGCAGAAGCTCAAGGAAGCGGGCGGCACCACCGAGGAACGATGGAACGCCCATATCCAAGACATGCTTACCCACTACAAGGAAGAAGCTCTGACTCCGGATATGGTCAAGCAAATGGCCGAGGAGATTCTAAACTCTCCCGAAGGATTGCAAAAGAAATCCCGCATCGAAGCCATGCTCCTGGAGCAGAAGGTCACCCAGTACATTAACTTGGTCACTTCCATGCAGCTGGAGCTCAAGCGCTCCAAAGATAAGGCCAAGACCGCTAGAGAAATCCGGAAACGCTTGGGAATTGTTTCCGAAAAGGAAACGACTGAACTGGACAAGCAGTCGGCCACCATCGCTAGATCTGAAGAAAAGATCTCCCGGCTGGAGAAGCAAGTCGAGAACCTAAAAGCCCAGCTCACCAAAGCGAGAGCAGAAGAAGCAAAAGCCAAAACAGAAGGGGCCGAAGTCAAAGAAACTGCCTCCATCCTGGAAGGCAATCTCCACGCCATCGAAGCTGAACTGGAGAAAGAAAGACGAGCCCACGAGAAGGACAACGAGACTCACAAGGACAGTGAAGCAACTGTAGTCGATCTCTCTAACCGGCTCAAGGACATGGTGGAAGGGCTAAGAGAATCCCGCAAGGCCATGAAGATAGACCTGGCGCTCATCAAGGAAGACGCTAGAAATACATTAGGCGGAGAGACCCTAACGCACGCGACTTCGTGGAGATGGTGGCTGAACAAAGCTCAAATCGAAGAAGGCCGCGCCATGCAGGCGGCCGCCAAAAACGATTGGGATGGAGCCGCTTATCACAAGCAGGCCCAGGCGCAGTGCCTCATCATGGCCAAGGAAGCCCGAAGGAATGAGGATGAAATCCGCCACACTTTACACGGCGGCGGGGGCAAGGTCACCACCGCCCTCCTCAACGAGAACGGCATGGAGAAATACGGCATCCTAGGGATCCTGAATAGAATCTCAAGAACCGACAAACCCGTCATGATGAAGGACGACGCCCGCTACTTCGTGCAGCATATGGCCTACGTCTTGGGCATGGCCAAGAAAGACGGCGTCCTCCCTATCGATAGCAAAGGCCAAGAGAGACCATTCAACTGGCATTGGCTGGCGGTGGAAATGAATCCTATGCAGGCCATGGACAATCCCAACTACATGGCCGAGGACATTATCCCCTCCTGGATGAGACAGGCCTTCGATGACAATGAACCGAAGAAACTTTCGGATCTGACAATGGATCAGTTCAGAGAAATGGCCAAGACCATGAAAGCTGTCTACAAATTGGGAAGGAGGGAATACGAGGGCAATACCTTAGGGACATCCTTCGACAAAGCCACCGAGGAAATCACCAATGAGATCTATGATAACTGGACTCATAGAAAGGTAATTCCGCAGGTCAAAGCGCAGACCGACACCGCTGCAGATAGAGTCAAGGCCAAAGCCCACAGCTTAGTAAAGGATATCACCCTCCCTGAAGTCCTCATCGAGCGAATGGGCGAGAAGGCCTACCAGTATTTCTATAAGCCCATCGACAAAGCGGCGGGGCGCCTTCGTGAAATGAAGCAGGCCGCAAGAAAGACCTTCCGAACGAACTTCGATATGTACTCCCGCAAAGAGTGGACGGCCATGAGAAGTAAGAGGCTCTATGCTTACGGCATCGACGACAGGGGAAATCCTATGCAGTGGACGAAGGAACAGCTTATCGCTATTGCTCTAAACTTCGGCACCAAGTCCAACCGCCAAAGACTTATCGAGACTCTCTGGGGGAACGAAGCGGATCTCCTGGATTTCCTAGACGAGAACCTCACGAGTAAGGACTGGGACTTCGTAGAAAGCGTATGGAATCATGTCAATTCCTACTGGGGAGAAAGAAACCGAATCCAAAACGATCTCTACGGTACGCCACTAGGAAAGGTGAAGGGGGAAAACTTCACTCTGAAATCCGGGCGAGTCATCCACGGGCAGTATTATAGAATCAAATATGACCCTGTCACCTCCTCCAAGACGGGACGGAATCAGGCCAACGATATCGCTAAGATGGATATGGAAAACACCTCTGCTTTCTCTTTGGGCATGGGAAGCACCAAGCAGCGAGCCGCTACATCCGGCGGGCAGAAGCTCCGGCTAGACCTGGACGTGTATGTAGAAGCGGTCAATGAAGCCATGCAGCACATCGCCATGC
>CAVKMC010000336.1:0-3132 GCA_963657285.1 Agathobacter sp. | reverse complement strand
CGCCAGCTTTTGGATGAGCGCGTTCTGCAGCTCGATGATTTCACTCTGGGTTTCTGTGACTTCTTCAAGCGTCATTTTCCAGCTCCTCTAGCTCTTTCTGGAGCTTGTTGATTTCATCGCGGATTGCTTGACGCTCACTCAAGAGTGTATCGGTGTCGTAAGGGTCTGCTTCACCTTTGAGTCTAGCCTCATAGGTTTTCACGATTTTGTAATCTCCGACGCCGGAATTATCTCCGGACAGTTTGGTCTTGAGATTGCAGATTTCCTGCTGCTTTATCAGGATTGCTCTTTCTTTTTCGTCCATTTTGTTTTCTCCTTTGTTTGTTGAAAAATAGATCCATACCGGCTAGTGTGTCATGGGCGTTGTATTTCCGCTTATCGCCCCGCCAGCTTTGGTATTGATTGATATAATCCGCTTCGCTCATTTCTCCGGTGCGAACCATTTCCCCTAACCTTTTGAGCTTGTGGCGTTCTCTTTTGACGACGTCCCTCGGAATTTTCTTGATGATTCTTCCGGTGGCTGTCAATAGATACCGCGTCTTGAGCCATGTAAAGCCGTGGGATAGCTTCACGATTTGCGTCTTTCGTGGATTGATATGGATACCCAGCGTTTTCGCGATGCCCGTGATTTCTTCGAGCAAGCCTTTCAAAAAATGCTTGTCCGGATGAATGATAATCCTGTCGTCCATGTAAGCGTCATAGCAGTGCACGGCCTTCACGGTCTTGACATAGTTGTCTATGGGCGTCGGATACAGGATGCCGATAGTTTGCGATAGCGGTGCGCCGATGCCTAGAGATTTCCTCATCATACGCTTTCCTGTGAGAAGCTCTTCGGGAATATGCTGATGCTCCAACGAATTGTAGATACCGTTCTCTAGGTCTTCGTCGGTGTAGGAAATATCCACTTCGTATCCTTTCAGGATGCGCTTGATAATTCCCGCAAGCTCGCGGTCATGAAAGATTTCCTCGATTTGGTCTATCGCGATTTGGTGCTTGATGTTATCGAAGTACTTTGAAAAGTCGATGATAAGCGCATAGCCTTCGGTGCCGTATCGCCTGTAGTGCCAGCGGAGATGTTCTTCAAAGCGGCGGCGAGTGAAGGATATGCCTCTACCCTTGAGCCCTGCGCCGTTGTCGTGGATGATTCGCCGCTTGACGATGGGTACTATGACGCCGTCGCATAGGGCATGCTGGAATACGGCGTCTTTGGGTAGCATGGCCTTTACCAGTCTGTGGTGGCCGTTCTCATTGATTTCGAAGGTGGTGCCCTGACTCGGTTCGTATTCGCCGCGCTCCACTTCCTTCTTCAGCTCGGAGATTTCAGTCAGGCGGTTTAGTAAAAATCGCTGTGATTGACATTTCCAGCCCGATGATTTAGAAAGCTTCCTTGCAGCTTCGAGGTATTGATTCGCTGTAATTTTCATAATGATTGGGCGCCGCGCTTATAGCGGCTGCATCCGTAGATGGTCGCGTCACGGCGCTTATTTACCTTTCGGAGGGATGCACGCTCATTCCCTGCTATTGGCGCTCGGCATATAGCCTATGAGTGCCTATGAGAAGCGGGCGGACGCCGTTCGCGTTCGAAGCGCTGTTGTAGTTCGCATTGCCGTTGCTGTTCGCGTTGGCGAAGTTGGAGGCGTTCGCTATAGCATGCACCCCATGTTTTTACTTTAGAGATTGATTCCGTTTATTGTCTGACTTCCGCCAGCCCTTGAGGAGCGCGATTTCTCGGTCTATGGCGTCCACGTACTTTAGGAGCTTCTCGGCGTCTACAGGCAAGATGTCGGCCGCCAGCTCTAGCTCTTGCTTTAGGCTTTCACAGTCCGCGATAGCAAGGTCTTGGGAGCATCGCCGAAGATTCGCTTCCGCTTTGTTCGTCGCCCAGACGGTGTAGGCTCTGGTGATGTGCTTCATCATGTCGCCTAGATGCTTTAGAATTTCTTCTCGCACATGCTCCATCATCCACAGGGGATAGTCGTCTATGACTTTCCGCTCCCCGTATTTCTCTAGGAGTTCGGAGAATTGTTTCGCGTCTTCGGCGTCCCATTTCTTGGTGTAGAATCGCGTGTCTCTGATTCGTGGTTTCACACCGAAGTCGCGTCCCATGAGGAAGATGAGCTGGCGTCTTAGTCTGCATGCGTTCATGTAGAATTCAAGCTTTGAAAGCGTTCTATTTCGTGCTAATACTGCCATAAGGTTTCCTTTCATTTAGCCCGCGCCCCACGCGGGGGCGCGGATAGGGTTAACGGAGCAGGAAATACGGGCGGACGCCGCCCGCGGCCGAAGCGCCGTAGCAGTACGCACCGCCGGAGCTGCCCGCGCCGGCGAAGTCGGAGGCGCTCGCTACATCTCGCAGCCAGCACCATGCACTTCTCGTGAAGTTCTGGCCATAGCGGAAAATAGCAAGCTGCTTATTGCAATCGCCGACATCTTCGCCGGAGGATGCGTAGGGCGTGCACCCGTACATCATGGCCTGATTGGGGATGTTGACTTTGACTGTCGTCCATGGTGTGGCGTTCCAATTAAAATAGCCCACGCCCTTCCAGCCCGGACCCGCCGGAGAGGCGGCGTCTGCGTTCATGGCATTCGTCAGTAGCTCCTTGTGCTCCAGCACGTGTTCAGAGCCGAAGGCGTTCACGATGCCGGTCACATATTTCGGGATGGTGGTCGTCCACATGTAGCTCCCTTGATACCCATTCGCGGCGGTGTTCGTGCTGTTCATGTAAGAGGTGCCCAGATTGTTTTCTGGGATGAGGACGACGTGGTGGGCTGTGGTTTCCGCGCTGCCGCGGTGCAGATGGTAGTCCAAATCGGCCACGATCCATTTCACATTGCTGTAGGTGGTGCCGTCGATGGTGACGGATTTGGTGATATAGTCGCCGGGGAAAATGTCGTCGAAGGTGCCGGCAGCAATGGCCTTGCTCATCCCGCCGCTGGTGAAGTAAGAGGTGAGGTCTTTGCCACGGTAGATGCTGTTGTGCGCAGCGGCGGTTTTAGGTAAGAGCTCGGCTAAGAGCTGTGTCTTCAGATTGGCCAAGGTGATGCCCGAAGTGCCGCTGGTTTCTTCGCCGATGAGGCGCGCGGTGTCTGATAGTTTGGTCAGGAGCGGGAGATCTGTAATTTTTACGCCCA
>CAVKMC010000335.1:0-3493 GCA_963657285.1 Agathobacter sp. | reverse complement strand
CTTGGAGAAGGGTCGCGCGATAGCGCCGGATAGAAATGCGCCGTAGGCGCATAACTCGCACTAGCCGTAAGCATGTCTAAAGTCTCATTCGATAAATGCGTACTAATTACTGATCACTGATTATGAAACTATCAAAGGAGGCATCCCATGCGCAAACTACCTAAAGCCATCATCCTCACCCTGCTGCTCGCGAACGCCGCTCCCACCGCCTTCGCCTACCCTTGGTCCGCGCCGAATTCCTTTGAGACCGTGAAGAAAGACGCCTGGGACTACAAGGCCACCTACGCCCTCTGCGAAAAAGGCGAGGCACCGGACTACACCACCGCCTTCTTCCAAAGAGAACTCACCCGCTACGAGCTGGCCTCCGTCATCAAGAACGCGCTCGAGCATATGTCCCCATCCGACAGAAGCGAAGACCTCAATAAGCTCAAAAAAGCCTACGAAAGAGAGCTCGAAGCCCAGGGCTATAGCGAGAAGAAGAAACAAGGCAGCGGTGTGAAACCCATCTACGAAATCCACGGCGACACCCGCATGCGCACCGGCAGCGAAAAGACCGACGCCCGCGCCCGCGTAGAAGGCACCTGGCACATCACAGGAAATACAGACATCGTAGCCGGCGGCAAAGCAGAAAAGAATATGTGAAAGAGAGACCGACACCAGTCGGTCTTTTTCATTGACCCAAGCCCTCTTCTCTGAAGAGGGTGCCCGAAGGGCGGGTGATGAAGAGTAGTCAATATAGTAGTCAGTGGTCAGTAGTCGGTAGTCAGTACGGGTTTATCTTTTTGCAAAAAGAATCCCCTTTACCTTTATCGCTGAATAGACCCAACGGCGATAAGGTAAAGGGAAACCATTTCTCTGCAGCTAAACCCGTACTGACTACCGACCACCGACCACCGACTACCGACTACCGGGCGTCGACTACCGACCACGAAACCGATAGCGGAAAGCCAGCCTGCCATCTCGCTTCAAATTTTATTTCTTCTCACACTGTGATACAATACATACAGAGAGGAGGGATGCTGATGGAAGATAGGGAAGACATTTACCTAGAAGGCAGGAATCCGGCCTACGATGCGGCAGCGAAGAAGGTCATTTCTACTAAAATTATCCTTGCATGGATCCTGAAATACTGCGTTACAGAATTCAAAGACACAGACATAGAAGAAATCAAGGAGAAATACATCCTTGGCACCCCGGAAGTAGGCACCACACCGGTGATGCCGGACATGACGAATGCAGGGAAGTGTATCCGCGGTGAAAATGGAGAAGACAAGACCGTCACCGAAGGTACCGTCACCTTTGACATCCGTTTCCAAGCCCGCTCGCCGAAAGGGCAAAAGCTTGGCCTTATCATCAACGTCGAAGCCCAGCAAAGCGTGCGTCTCACTTACTCACTCATTAAGCGGGCCCTCTACTATGGCAGCCGCCTGATTTCCTCACAGCACGATATCGAATTCACCCACTCTGACTATGACAAAATCAAAAAAGTCTATAGCATCTGGCTCTGTATGGACAGTCCCACCGGGAAGAGCGGTATCACCCGCTATCTGACACAGGAAATCCCGGAGTACGGAGCCATCAAGGAAGAGAAAATGAACTACGACCTCCAGCAAATCGTCATGGTCTACATCGGAGACGATCGGAAGCACATCAGAAATCGCTTCCTCCGCATGCTCTATGACCTATTCAAAGACGACGAAAGCGCCGGAGTCAGAAAGAAAAATTTAAAGCAGAAATATCAAATCACATTGGCACCGAAGGCAGAAAAGGAGGTCGATACAATGTGTAACCTGAGCATAGGCGTCTACCGCCGCGGCATCGATAAAGGCATCGACCTGGGAATCGAAAAAGGACTAAAAAAAGGAATCGGTCTAGGAGCCGAAGAGCAGAAGAAGACAATGATCATCGAAATGCTCCTGCAGAAAATCAATCTGGACGTCATTGCCACCGTATCGAAATGTACAAAGGAATACATCGAGCAGCTGGCAGAAGAGAAGCATATTAGCATTTGAAGCTTAGTCCTTATTGATTTGGCATGAAAGCTGCAAGTTTGAAATAAGATAATGAGATGTTGAGATAATGAGATAATGAGACCGCACTGTACTTTTACACAAATAAAATGGAATTCCATCTGCCAAGTAGGCATGGCCAGCTTTCCTCTTCATGAAGAGAACCGGATACTTTCTCAATTTCTCATTATCTCACTATCTCATCATCTTATTTTCAAACCTAATCAACGCAAAATAAAAGACGGAAGTGAAATCATCACTTTCGTCTTTTTCTTTGCCTAGTAGTCGGTGGCCGGTGGTCGGTGCGCCGGCCAGGGATAAGGGATATGGGATAGGGGATAAGGACGCATTTGACGGATGAGACAGTGGGCATGCTTCCCACCATCGACGGCAGATACGAGAGCTGTGCTCAGGATCCATCATTGATAGCGGCAGCATGCATGCAGCCTCCCAAAACATGACGTAACTGACACCGAAGCCAGCACCCAGTATGATAGCTATACCAATATCACTGCTGATGACATCACCAACAGGGCGAAAGTGACGGATACTACGAATAACATCACCACTGAAAGCACGTTCCAACATAACGAAAAGGGCAGCAGCACTTACGCTTACAATGGCAAGGATGGAGACTGGAAAGAAACCACTTCCAAGGTGACCTCCGATGGCATGACGAATGAGATGACCGACTCCAAGGATAACAAACACACCTACATCCAGACCTCCACCGGTACCAGCGAAGTCATCAAAGACGATGAGGGCAATAAATTCACCTCCAAGCAGACCGCAACCGGCACGACGACCAAGGTAACCGATGGCAAGACCACTTCTGTATCCAAGATGGATGCTGATAAGATCGTGAACAAGATTCTCGATGAGAATGGCAAGGAACTGGCGAAGGTTAAGCTCGACGATGACGGCAATGTCACCATCAAAGCCACCGATACACTGACCAACAAGGTGATTGGCGAAGATGGCAAGAAGACCACGACCGAGATGACCACCACCGACATCACCAACACCGCCACAGACGGTACCATCAAAAATACAGCCAAGGAAATACCAACGAAGCTACGGGAACAATGACCAACTCCGCGAAGGAGCTGATCAACAAAGCCACTGAAAAGCTTCTGAGCCAGGTAGTGGATAGCAATGGCGCCGTACTGGCTGGCACCGAGATGGATAGCGCTGGCAACCTCACCAACACGGCTAGCAAGACGCTGAAGAACGAGGCGGCAGACATCGTCAATGAAGCTTCTGAAAGCGTCACCACCAAGGTGGGAGAATACACCACAACCAAGGTAGAAGACGGCAAGATCAGCGAAGTAATCAATGATGAAAATGGCAATCACTATGATTCCTCCTCTACTGCAAGCGATTCCCACACCTACATGAGCAATGGTTCTCAGGCATGCTACAGCGGTCAGGCGGCAGGTGGCATCGGCACGATTGTCCAGGACAACGCAAACGATACTCAGACC
>CAVKMC010000334.1:0-3883 GCA_963657285.1 Agathobacter sp. | reverse complement strand
GGTGAAAGCGTACTGACTTTTTAAGCTCGCGGCGCTTCTTAATTTGTGCGCCGCCCCACCCCTTGAACCTAAATACTTGAACCTTGAACCATTAGTGCTTTCATATCCCCCGGCATCCCCGCGCGAAATTCCTTTTCCGACAAATATCCCATCTCCCCTTCCATCTCAGGAAATACGAGGCGGGCGGCGTGGAGCATTTGGCGATGGATGGAGAGGGCGCGCGAGGCGGCGAGGCTCTCTTTGGTGCCATATTTCTTATCCCCCAAGAGCGGGTGGCCGATGGAGGCGAAGTGGATGCGGATCTGGTGAGACCGGCCGGTGACAAGGAGCACCTCCACCAGAGAGTAGGTGACACCATCCTTGTGGAAAATCCCCTTCCGCTTGTACCGCGTCTCGATGGGGACGGCGCCTGGGACTTTTTTCTCGCTGTAGCGGCCCTGGTTCGTCTCGTGGTCCTTCACCAGGAATCCTTTCAGCGTCCCCGACTCGGCCACCTCGCCTAAGACGAGGGCGAAATAAATTTTATGAAGCGAACGATCCTTGATGAGAGCGTTCAGCGTTTGGAGCGCGGCGATGGTCTTTCCCGCCAGCACCAGGCCCGAGGTATTTCTATCCAGCCGATTGCAAATGGAAGGCTTCACGGAGGACTCCCGATTTCCCAGATACGAGAGCAGCCCGTCATTCAAGGACACATCCCCCGACGCGTCGCCCTGCGAGAGAATCCCCGCGGGCTTATTGATCACCAAAAGATTCTCATCCTCATAGACGATCCACTTCGGGAAATCGGGGAGCCGCTTCTCTTGTACTTCCTCCTTCGCGCCCATGAATTTCGTGAGCGTCTCCTTAGCGAACCACACGGAGAGCACATCGCCGGCGGCAAGCTTCTCCTTCCCCTCCATCTTCTTCCCATTCAGGGTCACATTTTTCTTCCGCATGCTCTTCCGCAAAAGCCCCATCGGCGCCGCCGGAAGAAGGCGAGCCAGATATTTCAAAGCGCTCTGCCCCGCTTCGGATTTCTGTACAGTAAATTCTTTCATAGCAATTCTCATCCCTTACAACGATAAGTGATAGTTCTCGGGAATTATTGTATGCGAAAAAGGTTCAAGGTTCAAGGTTCAAGGGGAGGTGCGCCGCATCAAATTATATAGCGGCGCAAGTTTTGAAATAAGCATCACGCATGCCCGCTTCTCTGCATCACTTTTGCAGCCTTCCTCCGGAAAGCGGTTACATGGTGAAAGCGCGCTGACTTTCCAAACTTGCGGCGCTTCTTAACTTGTGCGCCGCACCGCGCTCCCAGCTCCTAGCTATGATGAAGAAGGTACCCGCGCCCGACTACCGACTACCGACCACCGACCACCCTCTACGATCTACCAAATCCCCTTTCCCCCATCCCCTCTGTCTGCTAAAATATAGACAGTAAAAGGCAAAAAAATAATTTCACAACCCTTGGGAGGAAAATATGATCGACATGACGAAAGAAGCAGAGCGCGAGGAATTGCACAAGGCCATCTGGGCCATTGCGAACGACCTGCGCGGCGCCGTAGACGGATGGGATTTCAAGAACTACGTGCTGGGCACCATGTTTTACCGATACATTTCTGAAAACCTGACGGAGTACATCAATGAAGGCGAGCGGGCTGCGGGGAGTGAGGACTTCGACTACGCTGCCATGGCCGACGACGAGGCGGAGGACGCACGGGACAGCCTGGTGGAGGAGAAGGGCTTCTTCATTCTCCCATCGGAGCTCTTTGCAAACGTAAGAGCCCGGGCGAAGACCGATGAAAATCTGAACGTGACCCTGGAGAAGGTCTTCCACCACATCGAAGCGTCTGCCAAGGGCGGCGAAGCAGAGGGCGACTTCACGGGACTCTTTGACGACTTCGACGTGAATAGCAACAAGCTCGGCGCTACGGTGCAAAAGAGAAATGAAAAGCTCGGAAAGCTCCTGGACGGCATCGGCGAGATGAAGCTGGGAGACGTGAAGCACCACGGCATCGACACCTTCGGCGACGCCTACGAATACCTCATGACCATGTACGCCTCCAACGCCGGCAAGTCCGGTGGCGAATTCTTCACGCCCGCTGACGTGTCCGAGCTTTTGACGCGGCTGGGCACCGTGGGGAAATCGGAAGTGAATAAAGTTTACGACCCGGCCTGCGGCTCCGGCTCCCTGCTCCTCAAGGCAGAGAAGGTACTGGGGAAGGACGCCGTACTCGATGGCTTCTATGGCCAGGAAATCAACATCACCACCTACAACCTGTGCCGCATCAATATGTTCCTCCACGACGTGGGCTACGACAAATTTGACATCGCCTGCGAAGACACCCTCACCGCGCCGAAGCACTGGGACGACGAACCCTTCGACCTCATCGTGTCAAACCCACCCTACTCCATCAAGTGGAAGGGCAAGAGCGATCCCACCCTGGTGAACGACCCTCGCTTCTCCCCTGCCGGCGTCCTGGCGCCGAAGAGCAAAGCCGACATGGCCTTCATCATGCACAGGACTTCGACTACGCTGCCATGGCCGACGACGAGGCGGAGGACGCACGGGACAGCCTGGTGGAGGAGAAGGGCTTCTTCATTCTCCCATCGGAGCTCTTTGCAAACGTAAGAGCCCGGGCGAAGACCGATGAAAATCTGAACGTGACCCTGGAGAAGGTCTTCCACCACATCGAAGCGTCTGCCAAGGGCGGCGAAGCAGAGGGCGACTTCACGGGACTCTTTGACGACTTCGACGTGAATAGCAACAAGCTCGGCGCTACGGTGCAAAAGAGAAATGAAAAGCTCGGAAAGCTCCTGGACGGCATCGGCGAGATGAAGCTGGGAGACGTGAAGCACCACGGCATCGACACCTTCGGCGACGCCTACGAATACCTCATGACCATGTACGCCTCCAACGCCGGCAAGTCCGGTGGCGAATTCTTCACGCCCGCTGACGTGTCCGAGCTTTTGACGCGGCTGGGCACCGTGGGGAAATCGGAAGTGAATAAAGTTTACGACCCGGCCTGCGGCTCCGGCTCCCTGCTCCTCAAGGCAGAGAAGGTACTGGGGAAGGACGCCGTACTCGATGGCTTCTATGGCCAGGAAATCAACATCACCACCTACAACCTGTGCCGCATCAATATGTTCCTCCACGACGTGGGCTACGACAAATTTGACATCGCCTGCGAAGACACCCTCACCGCGCCGAAGCACTGGGACGACGAACCCTTCGACCTCATCGTGTCAAACCCACCCTACTCCATCAAGTGGAAGGGCAAGAGCGATCCCACCCTGGTGAACGACCCTCGCTTCTCCCCCGCCGGCGTCCTGGCGCCGGAGAGCAAAGCGGACCTGGCCTTCATCATGCACAGCCTCTCCTGGCTCTCCGCCAAAGGCACCGCCGCCATCGTCTGCTTCCCAGGCATCATGTATCGAGGCGGCGCAGAGCAGAAGATCCGCCGCTACCTCATCGACAACAACTACATCGACTGCGTCATCCAGCTCCCGGGAAATCTCTTCTTCGGCACCTCCATCGCCACCTGCATCATGGTGATGAAGAAAAATAAAGCAGACACCGGCACCCTCTTCATCGATGCCTCCAAGGAATGTGTGAAGGTGACAAACAACAACCGCCTCACTCCCGAAAACATCCGCCGCATCGTGGACATCTACACCGGTCGCAGGGAAATCCCCCACATCGCCTCCCTGGCCCCCTACGAAGCCCTGGTCGAGAACGACTACAACCTCTCCGTCTCCACCTACGTAGAAGCCGAAGACACCCGGGAGAAGATCGACATCTGCGCCCTCAATCAGGAAATCCAAGCCATCGTAACCAAGGAGCAACGCCTGCGAGAAGAAATCGACGCCATCATCAAGGAAATCGAGGTGCAGCCATGACCCA
>CAVKMC010000333.1:0-3978 GCA_963657285.1 Agathobacter sp. | reverse complement strand
GGGTTATGGTAGTCGGTGGTCAGTAGTCGGGACGCATTGAGCGTCAGTCCCACATAACAGCGCTATCGCTATGTGGGACTAGGGAAACGCCGATTACTAATTTCTGATCACTAACTAAAAAAGCCGGCAGAAGCATCGCCTCTTGCCGGCTTTTAAAAATTTTACTTTATTTCACTTTTCTAAGATAGGGATTGTAAGATGCCGTATACTGATCTTCTGTGTAGTCTACCAGGACAGAAATCAATTTCTTGAAATCCTTTTCCTTCAGTTTTTCAGAAGTCACTGCAAAGGTATACTCTCCTACATTCCAGCGAGCGGCATACACATTGTCTTTGAGCTTGGCACGGGAAACGATGACCCCATCGAAATTGGCTTCCTTCCACTTGGCGCCGTAGATCCCGCTGATATCCTGTGTGCCTTTACCTACTTTAGCCGAACGGAACATGAGGCTTCCGCCATTTTCCAGTGCATAGCGCACGTCTGCCACATCACCGCTGATGGCGATGTAATCAGTCGATTTGTATTTCCCAGCCAAGAATGTGCCTCTGGGCATAGAGAGCGGACGGAAATCTACAGCATCGCTGAGTTCGCTGTAGGTCTGGTACTGCACCAATGGATTCGGCATACCAATCACCGGATCCTTCGCAGAAGTCATGCCCAGCGGCACGAGAAGCGCGGAACCAAGTACAAAAGCAGCAGCTATTTTTTTCCAATTATTTTTCATTTGAAATCATCCTTCCTTTGAATTACTTTCGATGGTGGGAAAATTATAGCACATTATTGACTTGCGGTCAATAGTTTATTTAGTAGTCGTTTAATGCCACCCGACTACCGACCACCGATTACCGACTACGAAGCCCCTACCGTACCAAATACACCGTCACATCACTCCGCGTGCCCCACTCGAAGGCCTGCTCCAAGGTATCCACACCTACATCGATGATCATGCCATGGATAGCACCGCCGATGTCGTCACAGAGTGCATAGCCATAGCCTTCGATGAAGACTGTACTACCCAGGGGAATCACCTTCGGATCGACAGCCGCGTGACCCTTGCCCGCAAAGCCGCCAAGCGCCGTGTGTCCCTCGCCGCCGCCGTCATAAGGTGTATAGGCCGTGGTGCGCATGTGGTAAAGCTTTTTGTATTTCCCTAAAAACATGGGCGATCCATCAAGGGCATCCCATACAGCTTCATCCGCCACGCCGGTGACCTCCAGCCCTTCTTTCCCCTGCAGCTCCTCTACCGCTTTCCGAGTACCATCCCCATAGACTCCATCCACCAGCCCCGGGTCATAGCCATGGAGAAGGAGGCGATTCTGCAGGCGAATGACCTTTCGGCCTCTTGCGCCCTGAGAAAGCTCGTCAGTCTCATTGGCATAGGCCTCATTCAGATGGGACAGCGTCTTTTCATCCACAGCGCCGCTGGTAGAAAGCTTCTCTTCCTTTTGGAATGCCTTCACCGCCGATGCGGTCTGCTGGCCATAGATACCATCAGCGTCGCCATCCAAATAGCCCAGTCGCTTCAGCTTTCGCTGCAATGCCTTTACTTCGTCGCCTCGATCTCCCACATCATACTTCCCGCGATGCTTCTGCCGATTCTCAACCTTTGGCGTTTCCTTGACTTCCGTTTGTACCACTGTTTCCATGCTTACATTTCGCAGTGCTTCATAGGTTACTTCGTCAATGGCACCGGACACCGGGAAATCATGTGATTTTTGCAATGCCTGCACAGCCTTTACCGTATCGCCGCCATAGACGCCATCGATATCGCCTTTAAGAAATCCGGCTTTCTTTAGGCGCTCTTGCATCTCTACAATCACATCGCCTCGATTTCCTTCGGCATACACCACGCCGCCACCATTTCTCCAGGTTTCTCCCTCCGCTGCGCGGATAGCATCTCTCGTCGCATCATCCGCTAAGCCTGTGGCGGGAAGTCCCTTGTCCTTTTGAAATAGAAGCACCGCCGCCTTCGTGGTAGAGCCATAGTCTCCATCCACTGTACGGGCGAGATAGCCGGCTGCCACCAGGGAATTTTGCAGCGCCGTCACCTCATCGCCATTCATGCCGATGGAAAGGCTCGCAGCAGACGCGGAAATCACAGCCGCCGCGCACAAAGCCAAAGCGCCACTCCATGTATACAACAAACGCATAAAAGTTCACCCCCATTAGTTTCTATATTTTACCATTTTACGTCAAATTTGTAAAAATGGGATAGAAACCCTTGCTATTAGACAAGTTTCTGAAAAGCCATGGACTGGAGCTTGTTATTTTATTTTTCCTGAAATAAATGGTGGGAAAGAGACAAGAAATACAGGAAGTAACCTTCTGTAAAGTGGCATTTTCTCAGGGAAAGTGGGAAAGCAATGAATAGTATACTAAGACGTGTGATTAGCGTTATCAGTTTAGTAATCAGTGATCAGTAGTTAGTGATCAGGACACGGTTACCGCTATCCTTGCATAGAAATCATTTCGATATATGTGAATGGCTCCAAATGCGCCCCGACCACTGACTACTGAGCACTGACTACTAAACCGACAGCCCAAAGCATGGCTCATCCCCTTGCACCTTTCGCTTCTAAGCCGTATGATATGGATGGATAATAAGTAAAAATAATGGGAGGACTTCTTATGAGTGAGAACCAGGTAGAACAATTAAAAACTGCCGAAGAGATTCGGCAGCACATTTGGGATATTTATTCCAAGAACCATTTCATGCACGACTATTTCCATATCGACATCACAGAGATTCATTGCGGCAGCGCTACGGTGACTCTGAAGACGGATCCTTTGAAGCACAACAACCATCGCAATCGGCTTCACGGTGGCGTCCTCGTCGCTCTTGCTGACTCGGTCACCGGCGTCACCAGCGCTACCGTAGGCGCATCGGTGGTCACGGTAGCCATGACCATGAATTTCATCCGCACTGCGAAGCCCGGCGAGACTATCCGCGTCACCAGCCGCATCACCCACAACGGCCGCACCACCATCGTCATCGCCGCGGATATGTACGACGAAGAAGATCACCTGATGGCCAATATCCTGGCCACCATGATGGTGGTAGACCACTTCCCGGAAATTCCACGTTCTTGGGAAGGGTAATGGCAAGTAGAAATTGGGCTAGAGGTTTAGTAATCAGTGGTCAGTAATCAGTATTTAGGAGGCGCCTACTGCTATGCTAAGAAATCGCAGATTACCGTCCATGCTGAAAGTGAAACCCCGAGTAGTGAGGAAGTAGCCAAACGCGCCCTGATCACTGATCACTAATTACTGACTACTAAACCGCAAACCTTATCATTCCAAAAATAAAAAAAGACATCGGCGCGAACCGATGTCTTTTTTATTTCTTATTTCAGGCGCAGGCCCAGTTTTGCACCGAGAGCTCTGTAACGTTCTACGTCAACGCCACGGAGATATGCGAGCATATTTCTTCTCTGGCCGACCATCTTCAGCAGACCACGACGGGAATGATGATCTTTCTTGTGGGATTTCAGGTGTTCGGTGAGCAGAGCGATTCTCTTAGAAAGGATAGCGATCTGTACTTCTGCAGATCCGGTGTCGCCTTCATGGGTAGCGTACTGTTCAATGATTTCTTTCTTTGCTTCAGCTGTTAACATAATAGCCTCCTAAAAATAATGAAATTGCTATATCCAAGTAGTCGCCGGAGTTGCGGACCACTGAGACATAGTTCACATACAGGTGTTATTATAGCGTGGATTGAAGGGAAATGCAAGGAGTTTTTAGAAATAAGAATTAATGCTGGTGGTTTAGTTGTTTAGTAATTAGTAATCAGTGGTCAGTGATCAGTGATCACTGGTCAGCAATCAGGATGAATCGATATAATGGTATCATCTCCATGTATATGCCAAAGACGAATTGCGGCCTAATCACTGATCACTGATCACAAATTACTGATTACTAAAAAAGCCATGACGCTCGAAGTTCATGGCTCTTTTTTTCGCATTATCACCCCAATACCAC
>CAVKMC010000332.1:0-4332 GCA_963657285.1 Agathobacter sp. | reverse complement strand
TAACCGTCCCCCTTGGCGATAGCAAGAGTTGGAGCAGCGATCTCTTATCAGCGAAGCCGTTTGCAGCATAATCTCCCGTAACCGTAAGCGCGTACGGTTACCGGTTACCGGTCATGTGGAGAGAGGTGCGCGAGATGACTTTCAAATTTGCGGCGCTTCTTAATTTGTGCGCCGCACCACCACTCCACTCTCCACTCTTCACTCTTCACACTCCACTCTTATTACGCGCGCCCTTATCCCATATCCCTTATCCCTAAAGCATCTATTTTCATATTCCCAAAATTTAAAAACAAAAGGAGACTACCCATGAGCGAGATCGCAGTAGAAAATATCAATGTAGCAGACATCCTTGGCGCCGAAGGAGCGGTGGAGAGCGTAGAGCAGGTGAAGGCAGCTATCGAATCGGATGCGGAAGTGAGCGCGCTGGTGAAGGCAGCCCAATCTGTGGAAGATGTATTTGAAATCGTAAAAAAATATGCAAAAGCCACTTTCGAACAGGTGAAGGTACTTTTCGAAAAGACGGTGGACTATTTCAAAGAAACCAAGGCGGCGCTCTCTGACGAGGTGCTGGACAATGTGGTGGGCGGTTGGAGCCTTTCGACTTGGTGGAATGAGAATAAAGCCAATATCATTGGCACGACGATCTTCCTAACCTGCGTAGCAGCAGGCGCTGTGATAGGCGGCTGCCTCGGTGGCTTTGGTGGCGCATGTGCCGGCGCTGCCGTCGGCGTTTTCGTCGGCACCTGCATGGGCCTCTCGACTTCGGAGAATATGAAAAAGAACGAGAATAAGTAAGGGGTCTTACGTAGTCGGTGGTTGGTGGTCGGGCGATGTTTCCGCGGAGTGAGGAGTGAGGAGTGAGGAGTGGAGGTGCGCCGCACAATTCATAAAGCGGCGCGAGTTTTTGAAATGGAAATCCGCGAACCTGCTTCTTCATAGCTAGGAGCCTGGAGCTCGGAGCTCGGAGCTCGGCTAGGGAAACGCTGATTAAATCGTTTTCAAAAATCATTCTTGAATTTTTGAATCTTCGATTTAATCAGTGTTTCCCTAGAGTTGGCGGGCGAGCTTGACGATGGAGGCAGTAAGCGCGGCGCGTTTGACGCTAGCGTCATTGTCTCGTGGGAGGGACTTACCAGCTCCAAGCTCCAAGCTCAAAGCTATGAGGGAGCAGGTTTGCAAGCTGACTTTTCAAATTTGCGGCGCTTCTTAACTTGTGCGCCGCACTACCACTCCTCACTCCTAACTCTTCACTCCTCACTTCGGGGCCCGACTACCGACTACCCAATCGACTACTAAACTGATTTTTAATAAAGGAGAGATTCCAATGAGCGAAGTAGCAGTAGAAAATATCAATGTAGCAGACATCCTGGGCGTTGAAGGTGCGACGGAGAAGGTGGAGCAGGTGAAGGCAGCGCTGGAAGCGGATCTGGAGGTGAGCCTCCTGGTGAAGGCTGCCGAGACGGTGGAGGATGTCTATGAAATCGTGAAGAGATACTCCAAAGCCACACTGGAGCAGGTGAAGGTGCTTTTCGAAAAGACGGTGGATTATTTCAAAGAAACGAAATCCGTTCTTGCTGATGAAGTGCTGGACAATGTGGTCGGCGGCTGGAGCTTCTCCAACTGGTGGAATAAAAACAAAGCCTTCGTCCTTGGCGGCGTGGTCTTCGTAGCCTGCGTGGCTGCCGGCGCTGTGGTCGGCGCTTGCCTCGGCGGCGCGGCCGGCGCTCTCGGCGGCGCGGCTATCGGCGTAGTCGTAGGCTCCGCCCTGGGCACGGCGACCATGACGTCGATCCTGAATAGTCAGCAGAAGAAGTAAGGGACTTAGTGGTCGGTAGTCGGTGGTCGGGGCGCGCCTTCCTTAGCGTAACCTCCTTCCTCTGGAAGGAGGGGGACCGCGTCAGCGGTGGAGGTTGGCCAAGAAAGAGGTCAGGCGCACATTTTACCTGCATGCAAGCCAACCCCCCTGCCCCCCTTCCAGAGGAAGGGGGTAAAAGGCGACGCGCGGGGCTAGCGTCAAGTGCGCCCCCTACCGATAACCGATAACCGATAACCGATAACCGGTAACCGACTCCTTTACGGTTAGAGCGCACGGTTACCGGTTAACAGTAATTACCGACCACCGACTACTAAAAAATGATATTTCAAAAAGGAGACTACCCATGAGCGAAGTGGCAGTAGAAAACATCAATGTAGCAGACATCCTGGGCGTTGAAGGTGCGACGGAGAAGGTGGAGCAGGTGAAGGCAGCGCTGGAAGCGGATCTGGAGGTGAGCCTCCTGGTGAAGGCTGCCGAGACGGTGGAGGATGTCTATGAAATCGTGAAGAGATACTCCAAAGCGACCTTGGAGCAGGTGAAGGTGCTTTTCGAGAAGACGGTGGACTATTTCAAAGAAACGAAAGCCATTCTTGCTGACGAAGTGCTGGACAATGTGGTAGGCGGCTGGAGCTTATCCAGCTGGTGGAATAAAAACAAAGCCTTCATTGTCGGCGGTGTTGTTTTAGTGGCTTGTGTGGCTGTAGGCACCGTGGTCGGCGCTGTCACCGGCGGCGTGGCAGGAGCCATGGTCGGTTTCGGTATCGGCGTCGTCGTAGGCTCTGCTGCCGGCAGCGCGGCGCGCTCGGCGATGATGGACTAAGGAGCTTGGTAGTCAGGGGAGCGCATACCTGCTTCGCCATAGCTAGGAGCTTGGAGCCTGGAGCTTGGAGCTCTGCTGGAGTCAGTAGGCATGCTATACAGCGGCAGCGGGAGTACTTCGCTCTCTTTATCCCCACGTAGCTAAATGCCAGGTGACTCTATCAGAGCTCCCAGCTCCGGGCTCCAAGCTCCTAGCTATGGCGAAGCAGGCAAATGCACCTTATCCCAAAACCGATAGCGTTTCTCCCTTAAAAGAATATGTAATACTATTTCCCCACAGACGTATAAGGATTGAAAGGAAAATCCTAGGACGTTCCATGGCGAGGGTCCTATTTCAAAAAGGAGATATACAGATGGCTGAATTGACCGTACAAAATGTAGATGTATCCAAAATCATGAAGACCGAAGGGGCCCACGAGAAGGTGGATCAGTTCGTGGAAGCCTTGGAAGAGAATCCGGCGACCAAGAAGCTTTTGGATGCTGTGGAGTCTGTGGAGGATGCATACCATTTCGTCAAAGAGTTTGTCGAAATCAAATTGGAAGACTTCAAAGTGCTTTGGGATAAGACGGTGGCGTATTTCAAGACTGAGAGAGCACCGCTTCCTGATGAAGTGATGGATGATGTGGTCGGCGGCTGGAGCTTGTCGGGCTGGTGGAACCAGTGGAAGCGCACCATCGTGGCGTCCTGCATCATGGTGGCCGGCGCGGTGGCCGGGGCTGTGGTGGGCGCTTGCGTAGGCGGCCCGTTTGGAATGTTCCTCGGCGCATTTGGTGGCTTCATCGTAGGTGACGCTTGTGCGCATTACTATCTGCAAACCGAAGAAGATAAAAAGAAATAATGGGTATTTTCATGTAAAGGAGAAATCAAAATGGCTGAGTTGACTGTAGAAAATGTAAATATTTCTGAAATCATGAGCGTAGAAGGCGCCGCTGAAAAGGTGGATCAGTTCGTAGCGGCTCTGGATGAAAATCCGGCGGTGAAGAAGCTCCTGGACGCTGCGCAGTCGGTGGAAGATGTATACCACATCGCGAAAGACTACATCCAGATGAAGCTGGAAGATTTCAAAATTCTTTTCGAAAAGACAGTAGCTTATTTCAAAAATGAAAAAGCAGCGCTCCCCGACGAAGTGATGGAAGACGTGGTCGGCGGCTGGAGCCTCTCCGAATGGTGGAATAAGTGGAAGCGGCCCATCGTAGCCTCCAGCATCCTGGTGGGCTGCGTGGTCGGCGGCGCTCTCATCGGCGGCGCGCTCGGCGGCGGCCCCGGCGCTGTGGTAGGCGCATTCACCGGCCTCATCGTAGGCGCCGTAGCATCCGGCACCTACATGGACGCAACGAACCCGAATAAGAAATAAGGTTTTATTTGTAAATAAAGGAGAAATAAAAATGGCAGACGTACTTACCGCAGAGAATGTAGATGTAGCAAAATTCATGCATATCGAA
The DNA here is from genome assembly GCA_963657285.1 of Agathobacter sp. Lineage (GTDB taxonomy): Bacteria > Bacillota > Negativicutes > Veillonellales > Dialisteraceae > Dialister. The sequence continues at coordinate 254 of CAVKMC010000332.1, read as the reverse complement.
GGCATGCAGGCAGAAGTGGACAAGGTGCAGGCAGCGCTGGAAGAAAATCCGGTCACCAGAAAACTGATGGAAGCAGCTCAGACTGTAGAGGATGTCTTCCAGATCGTCAAAGAGTTTGCAAAGACAACGCTGGAAGATTTCAAGCTGATTTGGGATAAGACCCTGGACTATTTCAAAAATGAAAAGGCAGAGCTTTCCGATGAAGTGATGGACAGCGTCGTAGGCGGCTGGAGCTTCTCCTCCTTCTGGAATAA
>CAVKMC010000331.1:0-4339 GCA_963657285.1 Agathobacter sp. | reverse complement strand
CACTAATGTCACCGCCAATGCCAGCGCCGGCGTCAGTGCAGCCGGTGCATCGGTGAGCGTGGTGAATACAGACACCCTGACCCAAGCAAAGACCGGCGAGGCGTCTGTCATCCAGACTACCGGCGATGTGAAGGTAACCTCTTCTTCGGATCATCAGATGAAGAGCACCATCGTAGGCGCATCTATTTCCGGCGGCATCTCTGTCCAGGGCACCGAGGAAACATGGAATGACAAGAGCGAAGTGAAGGCCATCGTCGGGAAAAATTCTCGCATCATTTCCAGTGGCAAGGTGGACGTGACCTCGCAGAATACCCGCGGCTTTGATTCCCTCCTGACCGGCGCGTCTGTGGCTCTTTCCGGCGCGCTCAATGGCGCAGTCGTCACGTCTAGCGTCACCGGCAGCTCGGAGGTCACCGTGGAAGATGGGGCCGACGTAGAGTCGAAGGGCGCGCTCACCTTGGCGGCGGATGCAGATACAAATCTGTCCGCTAAAGCCATCGGCGCAGCGGTGGGGACCTATGCAGGCACCGGCACCGGTGTTTCCTTTACTAGCGGCGTCACGTCGAAGATTGCCGTAGGAGCCGGCGCAGCCCTCTCAGGCAAGACCCTCTCCATTACCGCTACCAATACACCGAAGCTCAAAGCCGAAGCCACCTCTGTAGGCGTGGGATTGGCTGGCGTGGGCATCACAGCAGCTGTGGTGAAGTCCACCGACAAATCTTTGGTCACTGTAGGCGATCAAGCAAACCTCCATGCAGCGGACGCTCTGTCCGTCTCTGCTGTCATGAATACACCGGGCAAATCGGACTACAACCTGTATGCCGAAGCTACAGCCGGTGCCGGCGGCGTGCTCTCCGGCGCCGTGGCTCTCTCCCAAGTGGACACAGAGCAGGAAACGAAGGTGAATATCGGACGCGCCACCATCACCGCGAAGAAGGCGAGCCTTGGCGCGACCCATGCAGATCGAGTGATTGGAAAAATCAATTCCGTCAGCGCCGGCGGCGTCAGCGGCACCGGCGGCGAGACGAAGACGAATATCGACTCCACTGCCTCTACCACCATCGGCGCGGCCAAGATCACCACCGACGAAGAAACGGAAATCACGGCGGAAAACAAAACCACCCGAGACGGCGGGAAGATTGCTGAATCCGTCGGCGCGTCTTTGAAGGGCGGTAATGGCGTGGTGAATAGTACCACCATCGACCATACCACTAAGGTAGAGATCGGCGCGGCCACCATCAAGGCCAACGCCTCGGACCTGACGGAGGAGGAAATCGCAGCCGGCAAGACTCTCTATGATAAGAACGCCATCGCCATCGATGCGCACAGTGAAATTATTTCCACCGACAGAAGCAGCCTGGCCACCGGTGCAGCCGTCGGCGCGGCGCATGTGAAGAATACCCAGACCGTCACCGCCACGACCACCACCCAAGTCGATAAGGCGAAGCTTCTCGCCGGGGACGTGGATGCGGCAAACAAAAAGGATACCACCATAAGCTATAGCGGCGCCAACACCTACGGCCATGACGGCTCCTATGATGGCGGCTCCATTGCTGTGGGCAGCCGCAACGATGCCACCATCGAAAGTGAAACCATCGTGGATGTCTATGGGTTGGCGGGCTATGCAGGCTCGGAAAATAATGTGACCTACAATGGACATGCGAATACGAATTTTGATGCCACCGCCGAAACAGCCAAGGGCGACATCTCTATCATGGCCGGCCGGGATAGTAATGGAAATAATGGCACTATCCGTGTCAACGCTCATAGTGACATCTTGAATGCGACGCTCATCCCGATTTCCATCAAGAAGGATCCTGTGGCCACTGCCACTAGCACCGCGGCGCTGAACGTGCAGGAGAATGCCAGCATCAAGAGCGATCGAGACATCCATCTCAAATCCAATGCCGGCGCCGTCACTGCCAGGGGCTCCGGTGAAGTGAAGGATTGGCTGAGCGCTCTGGGCGATGCCGTTGGCGCTGAGGGTAGCGCCGTCGGCAAGAAGGTCATCAATTCCTCTGCGAACGTAGTGATGAATGGTAAGGCAGAAACCGGCATTCATCGCAAGAAATCCATCACCATTGGCGGCAGCAATGACAATGGCACCTGGACTACGAAGGTAAAGAGTGATGGCGATATTTCCTACACCTACGGCGGCTCCACGGCCGTAGGTGCCGAGCTCTCGACGCGACTCGCTGAGCTTCGGAAAAAGCTCGTCGACTTCAGTGATGACCCGGTGGCAAAGGCGACCTACGAAGCAGAAATCAAATTCCTGGAAGAAAAAATGGTGGCCCAGGGCCTGGGCTATTTCGTCAAAGACGACGATAGTGGAAATACCTATTTCGTAGAGCTCCCGACGTCGGAGGTGTCGGAGCTGAAAACGGCCGAGGATATACTGAAGAAGGCCGTTGAGTGTAAAGACAGCCTCAAAAAGGACTATGACGATGCACTGAAAGACTTGAAAGACCAAGAGGACGCGTTTACAGAATTGGGAAAAACGCTGAAGGGTTTAGCGGATGGCTATCCTGAGAAGCAGACAGCCCTCGAACAAGCGAATAAGAACCTCGAATCCACTAAGACGGAGATGGAAAGCGCTAATCAGGTTATGCTGGACGCCAAGAATACACTCTTGAGCACTATAGATGGCGGTCAGGATCTGGAGGCGTATATAGCGGCCAATCGAGACAATCAGTATGTGCAAGCGTATCAAAATGCTAAAGATGCGTATGACGGTGCGGCGTCTGCATACCAACAAGCACAGACTGTGGCTGACGATGCGCAGAAGGCCGTCACGGACAGCGAGAATGACTATAGCGCGAAGGTGAAGACCTACAATAGCCAGTACGACGATAGCTTTTCTGAAGCACTGGCAGACTACTCGGATGAAAAGGTTACCAAGCATACCCAATCCATCCAAAATCTGTCGGAGATCGTACAGTCTTTGAATGAGCTGCTCCAAGAGAATGTGACGGCGCTGTCCAATCAGGTCGATGCCACCAATGCCTTCTTTAAGGCAGGCGGCACAGAGAAGGATGGGAAGTTCTATACCAAGGGGGGCGCGGTGATCACTGCGGTGGATATCCAGGGTAACGCGGTTACGGTGGGCGATGACGGCAATCTGCCGAGTGGCGCGTATTACCTCCTTCACAGCCAAGACTATGCTCTGCTCACTCACAATATAACCATCGGGGAAGTCACTGCCCAGCTAGGGGATATCCTCTTCGAAGGGGACAATGTGTCCGGCAGTGGCACCCTCTTGGCCGGTGGCGACGCAGAGGTCACCATCACCAATGCATCGCCGAACAATCTCAAGGTAGGCGACGTGAAGGTGGTGGGAAGTCAGGGCACCGCCGGCGCCGGCCAGGGCGGTACCATCTTCTACAACGATGTAGCGCTCAAAGGAAATATGACGGATGCCATCAAGAAAGCCAATAAGGACTCGACGAAGTCTGTTTCCTTCGCTGTCACCACCCGAGACAGCGAAGGCAGCGCGGCGCCGTCGATTACCATCCGGAATACCTTCCAGCCTTCCGACTATACCCGCGGGGAAGACGACAAGATCCCGCTGTATGCCGCATCGGATACCACCCTCTCGGGCTACATTTACAATCCCAGAGGCAGCGTGACGGTTTCCAGCAAGAATGGCGACGTCTACACCGATGGCACCATTTATGGCGGCACCGTGGATGTGAAAGTCGATAATGGTGATTACATCCAGAGCTACACACCTAAGTCCCAGAGCATCTTCAGCGTTGGCGGCGCGCCGCTGGACGATAGCGGGAAGCTGAGCAGCGGCTTGGGCAGCGGCATCTTGACCAATGGAAATATTTTCATCAGCGCTCGCTATGTGAATATCAATTCCACCATCCAGAGCGGCATCGATAATTGGGATTTGACCATTCCTGAAAACTACAAGCTCTACTATGTGAATGGGGAGACAAAGGTATACCAGGATGATGCGGATTGGAATCCCACGGGTCATACGATCCGCGTAGAAGGAGCCACCGGCCAGGCAGCCGACAAGCTCTCCTATGACTTGAATACCGGCCGCTTCATCGTGGACGACATCGAAATCCACGGCGGGAAGGTTTCCATCGTAGGCACCATCATCAATACCACCAATGACACCAGCAAGGCGGCCATCAAAGCCTTGGACGGCTATGGCCAGATCGTGATCGACAACAAGAGCGGTAAGGACATCGAGCTTCGCACTCTCTCCACCGGCGAAGGCACGGAAGGGAAGATCGAAATCACCGACCTGGACCGCAAGACCGGCAAGATCATCAGCAAGACCACTTACACCAGAGACAATGGAGTAATCACCCAGACCATCTTGGGG
>CAVKMC010000330.1:0-5062 GCA_963657285.1 Agathobacter sp. | reverse complement strand
ATGCTGCCATTTGCGTAAAGTTTTACAGCTTACCCTCTCGCTGGTTGTGCCTCTTACGAGGCACTTCTATCCTCCGCTAACGCGCGCCCCTTCTCCAAGGGGCTACTGTTTATCGCTTGCGTAAAGTAATTATTTTACCTGCTGGTATTCAAGCTGCTTAACTTAATCGCATTACCCTTCACCGATGCATAAGCATATACTTCTTACGCATTTCCCCTTTTAAGAAATACAACTTTTCATACTGTTCGATAGTCACTTTCTTATTTTTATTCGCTGATGTGTATCAGTATATCATGGTATATCTAAATATTCAAGAGTATCGATGGATTGGATGGAGGGGGATAATCGGTGGTCGATTTAGTGGTCAGTGATCAGTGGTCGGTAGTCAGTACGCGCTTGACAAATGTGCCCCGATGCATGCTACCTTTTTTCAGAGAAAAGGTAGCAGCACATTTGACTAAGCAGTCAAATGCGTACTGACTACCGACCACCGATTACTAAAAGCGATATCGTCTAGAATAAAACTTTTAGGATTCAAATCCCAAAACTCCTTGAAAGCGGAAAGTTTTAGGATTATAATCCTAAAAGAGGTGATCATTATGAAACTCATCGAACGTCCGCAGTATTTAGATTTCCTGATCCGAAATAAGGATCTCCCTTTGATCAAAGTCATCACCGGGGTGCGCCGCAGCGGGAAGTCTACGCTCTTTACCTTATACAAAAATTATCTCCTATCCCAAGGCGTAGACCCGTCACAGATTATTTCCATCAACCTGGAGGATCTGGCCTATGAGCCGCTCTTGGAATATCACGCGCTATACAAATACATCCTGGACCATTTGTCGCCCAAGGGGAAAAATTATATTTTCCTCGACGAGATTCAGCAGGTGCCGCAATTTGAAAAGGTAGTGGACAGTCTCTACATCCGGGAAAATGTAGATCTCTACCTCACCGGGTCGAACGCCTATTTCCTTTCCGGCGAGCTGGCCACGCTGCTCTCCGGCCGCTACGTGCAGCTGGATATACTGCCCCTTTCCTTCAAGGAGTACGTCTCCGGCCTCGCCGATGAAACGAAGAGCCTGCCCGCCAAGTACGCTTCCTATGTGAGGGACAGCGCCTTCCCCTTCGCCCTGTCCATCCAAGGCAAAGAAAAAAATGTGCAGGAATATCTCGCCGGCATTTACAATACCATCCTCATCAAGGACACCCTGACCCGCCTGCGCACAGGAAACCCGGCGATTCTGGAAAGCATCATGAAATACATCACTGCCAATGTGGGAAGCCTCATCTCCCCATCCAAAATCGCCAACGCCCTCACCAGCAGCGGGCGCAAAACGGATAACAAGACCGTGGAGCGCTACGTCGGCGGCCTCACGGACAGCCTGCTTCTCTACAAAGCTGACCGCTTCGATGTACGGGGCAAGGAAGTCTTGAAGACCAATGCCAAGTATTACCTGGTAGACCCGGCCTTCCGCCGACTCCTCCTAAATGATACCGGCCGCGACACCGGCCACATTTTGGAAAATATCATTTACTTAGAGCTCCTCCGCCGAGGAAATAAAGTTTTCGTCGGCCAGCTTCCCGGTGGCGAAATCGATTTCGTTTGTGAAAACGAAGAAGGCTTCTCCTACTACCAAGTGGCCTTGAGCACCTTGGACGAGCAAGTCCTCGCGCGGGAGCTCAAGCCCCTCTACGCCATCTCCGATCAATATCCCAAGTACCTCCTCACACTGGATGAGATCACACCCACCGCCAGCTACGACGGCATACGGAAATTGAACGCGCTGGAGTGGATGATGGAGTGAAAGACGCAGAAGCGTGGTCGGTTTAGTAATTAGTAATTAGTAATTAGTGATCAGTGATCACTGACTACTGCAACAAAAAAGGAAACCCCATCAAAGAGGTTTCCTTTTTCATTGCACTACATTTAGATATTAGTATTTGTAGTTCAGGGAGAGCATCCAAGCATTGCTGTCGCAGTCTTTTGCGTTCTTAATGTTGAATGCATATTCGCCGTGGAGGTATACGTTCTTCTGGAGAACTACATCGCCGAATACCTGCCAGAATTTCAGATCCTTGCCAGCTTCGATTTCGAAGAAGTCGGATGCATCATAGGTGGTGCCGCCGAGGTAAGCGTTGAAGCCGACTTTGTTGTAAGCCAGGTTCAGGTCGAAGGAGCCCGGTTTCGCATAGTTCAGGGTGCTGTAGCCAAGGCCTACCTGGTAAGCGGTGTCGTTGGATTTTGCGTTGGAATCCCAGTATTCAGCAAATACGCTAGCCTTCTGGATCGGCACAACCAGGTTTACGCCCCAGATCTGATCGAAGCCCAGGTTCGGTTTTGCCCATTCGCCGGTGAAGTTGAAGTAAGTAGCATTGAATTTAGCTACGCTGAAGTCATAGCCAAAGCCTACGAAAGCTACATCTTCATCGTTCAAATCACCAACAGGTTTTTTACCATCGGGATAGTCTTTGCTAGGTGTAACCGCTTCATAAATACTAATGCCGCTGCCCTGCAGTTTACCGAAGCCTACATAAGCGTCCAGTTTGTCGTGAGCGTAATCAACTCTTACGCCATCGAGAGCGGAGTCATACTGCAGACCGCCGAATACGGTGAGGGTCTGACGGCCCAGGGTGAGGGATACGTCTTTGCCGAAGTCATGGTGTACGAAGAGACGATCCATGACGGTATTAGCAGAGGAACCATCTTTGTAGTCCATCTGGCTCTTCAGACGGCCCTGTACGTAGGTGGATTCATTGACCTGACCCTTTACGTTGATACGCATACGGCCGTTCCAGGTGTCTTTTGCACCTTTCTTAGCGTTGTCTACGTACATCATACGAGCATCGCCGGACCAGTAGAGGTTGCCGACTTTCTTTTCCAGGTTGGAAACGCGAACGCCCAGGTTTGCCAGTTCGTCAGCGAATTCAGCAGCCAGTTTGTCGAGGGTTGCTTTCTGTTCAGCGTTCAGCTGGTCTTCTTTAGCGAGCATACGAGCTACGATCTGAGCCAGTTCGTAACGGGTCATGTTTCTTTCGCCTTTGAAGGTGCCGTCCGGATAGCCTTCTACGACGCCCTGTACGGACAGGTCGGAGACTGCCTGGTAAGCCCAATCGTCTTCGGAAACATCAGAGAATGGATTTGCTGCGTATGCAGATACGCCAGCGGTGAGAGCTGCTACTGCAGCCAGTGCGAGGATCTTTTTCATAAGTCTCTCTCCTTTGAAATAAGGGAATTCCTATCGGATATGTCCCTTCCCCCGGAAACCACGGATGTGATTTCCTATATGAATTGCCCTACTCGAAGGATCCCGCAAGAGTGACCGTGTTTCCTCTGCCTCCTTCGCACATATCCCGGGCAAGAATATGGCTTTCGTAACGTTCTTAACGCTATCGATTTAGTGATCAGTATGTAGTAATTAGTATTCAGTATGCATTTGCCTACGGTGACAAGCCCCCCTAATCACCGATCGCTGATCACTAATTACTAATTCCCTAAAGAAAAAGAGAAATCCTTGCTAGGGGTTCCTCTTTGAACACATTCTTATGAACATAGCCACATTATACAGAGCCTTGAAATAAAATGCAAGAAATTTTTCATTAGAAGGAATTGAGATGCGCGGTAACCTGCGCAAGGGATAAGAGATAACCGATAACCGTATAACCGATAACCGGTAACCGGTAACCGGTAACCGGTAACCGTGCGCACTAACGATAAAGAAGTCGGTTACCGGTTACCGGTTATCGGTTATCGGTTACCGGTCGTGAGAAAGCAGGTAAGCACGCCTTATCATCTTGCCACTATCTCAAATTCTCATCGTCTCAATTCGCCAAGGCCTTGCGAATGCCAGGCCACATGGACTCGGGAATCCGCAAAGCCGCCATGGCCTGCTCTACCTGCCAGCCGGTGGAGAGCATCAGGTTTCTCACACTATCAATATCTTTCCTCATCGTAACAGTTTTTGTTACCTGCTCTGTCACTCTATCTACGATACCTTCGCTCAGATTGCGCCTGGTTGATAGCTCCTCTTACGCGCGCGTCAATTCGCTAAAGCCTTCATAATGGGTAGCCGCATAGACTCGGGGATATCCAAAGCCTCCATGGCTTTTTCTACCTGCCAGCCGGTATTACGCATGAGGGCTCTCACACTTTCCACGCGATTCTTCAGCGTTACCTGCTCTGTCACTCGATCCACAATGCCTTCACTCAGATTGCACATGGTTGATAGCTCCTCTCTTGTTTCTCTGGTCAGAAATACTTGGAAACGATTTTCCAGCAAGTCTTCCCTTTGCCTTCCCGAAAGGACAGTATTTCTAAAAAGTAATTGCAATAAATTGATCAATCGATCTCGCACGCGGTCGTCACCCAGGTAAATCATAACGATGCTGAGGAGATCGTAGGATTCCTTCCCCGCCTTGTACCGATGCAGGAGATGTCGCTCGGTCATCTCATAGCGGTTAATGGCATTCCCGCCATTAGGCGAGTCCATGCAGATGAAGATGCTATAGACCTTCTTCACCTGGTCATAGTCGGAGCCGAGGAACTCCGTTTCCTTTTGGCTGGAAATCAATCGCCCTGCGTAGTAGACTGCCCGCTTCAAGAGGTCGTAGCCCAGGCGATTTTTATCTTGGGTCTTTTGGGCTTCCACATTGATGATGAGTGTAAGAAGCTCGTTTGTTGCCGGGGCCTTCGCATGAAAATAGGTTCGAGGTTCAGGGTTCAAGGTTCAAGGGAAGGTACGCCGCATCAAATTAAAAAGCGGCGTGAGTTTTGAAATATGGAAAATTGAGTCGCCTTTTCAAACTTGCGGCGCTTCCTGATTTGTGCGCCGCACCTTCCCTTGAACCTAAATACTTGAACCTTGAACCCATTTTCATTATATAGGAAAAGGAAATCTGAGTGAAGGGACTGAGGAGAAAAAGTAGTCGGTAGTCGGTGGTCAGTAGTCGGGACGCGTTAACTGGTAGAGGCAGTAAGCATGCTTAGGGCTAGTGCTGAGTATGCGCCTTCGGCGCATTTCTATCCGGCGCTATCGCGCGACCCTTCTCCAAGGGTCTACTCCCA
>CAVKMC010000329.1:0-5143 GCA_963657285.1 Agathobacter sp. | reverse complement strand
GTCTACACCGATGGCATCATCTATGCCGGCACTGTGGATATGAAGATCGACAATGGCGATTATATCCAGACCTACGATACCAAGTCCCAGAGTATTTTCAGCGTCGGCGGCGCACCTCTGGATAATAGCGGACAGAAGACTAGCGATCTGAAAAGCGGCATACTGGCCAACGGAAATGTTTTCATCAGTGCTCGCTATGTCAATATCAACTCCACCATCCAGAGCGGCGTGGCAGATTACACCATCACGATCCCGGAGAGCTATAGCTTCTACTATGTGGACGGGACGGATGAAATCCCTGTCACCAGTGCTGACCTTGTTCCTTCCGGTCACACGATCCTCGTGAAGGATGCCGATGGCAAGGCCGTAGACAATCTGTCCTATGATTTCGAAAATGACCGCTTCATCGTAAACGATATCGAGGTCCATGGCGGTAAGGTTTCCATCGTAGGTACCATCATCAATACCACCCCTGACACCGGCAAAGCCGCCATCAAAGCGCTGGACGGCTATGGCCAGATCGTGATTGATAACCGGAGCGGTAAGGACATCGAGCTTCGGAACCTTTCCACCGGCGAAGGCACGGAAGGGAGGATTGAAATCACTGATCTCGATCGCACCACCGGTAAGATCATCAGCAAGACCACCTACACCAGAGACAATGGAGAGATCAAAAAGAGTGTCCTCTCTTACACCAATGGGGAGCCCGGCGAGACGCCTACAGTGACTACCTACGATAAGGACGCCAAGGTCACCTACGATCCGGTGAAAAATGCGTACTACACCCTGCAAACCGGGCAGGATAAGAGCTACACTGCCACCTATGAGCTCCACGAAACAGAGCTGGACTGGTGGGGCATTAGCAACAAGACGCCTAGTAGCCAGGATTTGCTCAATAGGGGCGCCAGCATTACGAATTACCAATTGGGCGATGTGCGCGCCTTGAATGGTGGTGCTATCATTACCGGTAGCAGCACACTGAACGGTACCGCCGGTACGACCCGTGATGGCATCACTACATCGAGCCAAACCTATAATTCTGATACGAGAGTCGTAGAGTACACCCAGAAGGCAAAGCGTCTGTGGTACACCCTGGGCCTGGCGAAGAAATATGATTACAAGCTGGTGGAAAAGAAGTCCGATACCGTGCTCACGCAGTATTCCGTGAAAGCGGACCATAGCATCGGCATTGGTTTCATTGGCAACGAAACCGGCGGTACATTGAATATCAATGGTGGCAGCGGAAATGTGATCGTCAATGGCACGCTCTTCAATGGCGCCGGCGAGGCGATTCTTTCGGGCGCAGACATCACCCAGGGCACGCGCGGCTACATCGACGCCGGCACTCTCACCATGAATGCTACCGGCAGCGCCGGCACAAAGGATGCGGCCATCCGCACCGGCGCGGAGACCGTGAACGGCACTGCGGCGAAGGATTTTGCGGTAGAAGTGGTGAATCACGGCGTCACTGCCGGCAGTATCACCTCCGGCGGTATCGTATCCCTCACGGCGGACGGCGATATTTCCCAGACCGCGGGCACCACCGTTACGGGAAGCCGCGTCGAGCTCACTGCTGCCGGATCCATCGGCGGCGATAGCGCCTTCATCGTAAATACGGCGGCCAAGGCAGGGAAGGACTATGGCCTCAAGGCACAGGCGGAAGGAAATATTTCCATCACCAACACCGGTGGCGACCTGTATCTCGATAGCGTCATTTCTAATAGCGGTACCGTCACCCTCACCACCAATGGTTCCTTCGTGGATAACAACTACACCGACTTTAACAACGAAGACGCCCAGCAGAAGCTTATGGCCTGGGGCAATGCGGCGGTCCTCGAGGGCAAGGGCGAGACGCTCCGCAAGCAGAAGGACCAACTCATCGCCAAGGTGAAGAGCAAGTACAATGAATTCCAGGCCCTCAAGGCCTATGTGAATGAAGACGGCGTGTACACCCTGGACGAGAACACCAAGATGGTGCTGGCGACCCAGGACGTGGATGTGGATCGGTACATCGCCGCCAAGCAGGCGCGCTATGATGAGCTGAAGAACAGCAGTGTCAGCACGTGGACGAAGGCGGATGTGGAGGGCTATGTGCAGTCCATCGAAAACGATGATAGCGACATCTACGGCAATGCGTCGGTCACCAAGACCATCCTATCCGGCGATCGGTTCCTCACCCAGGAGGAAAAGGCAGAGGTCCTGGTGGGCTCTGCGAAGTCGGCCAAGGATCTCCTCGTCACCTTTGCGCCCGGTAGCATCAAAAAGGGCATCACCGACACCAAGACCACCCTGAAGGGCACGCCTCATGTGTCGGGTAGTGCCATTACCTTGACCAGCACGGGCACCGGCAGCGGACACACGGACATCGGCACGAAGACCACGGGCATGCAGATCGATCTCACCGATCCTACCGCCCTCAGCCGCGAGCAGCTCTTAGCTCTGTCCTCTGCGGAGCGCGGCGACTTCTCCATCAGTGGAAATACGGTCACCGTTTCCTCGGTGCGCCCCATTATGACCGAGTCCACCGGCGCGCTCAAAGCCATCGCCCCAAGTGGCGCCATCTATCTCATCAGTGAAGGTAGTATCGCCACAGGTAGCGAGCTCACCGCCGGCGGCGAGGTGCGCCTGAAGGCCACCGGCAGTCTGGGTGACCTCACTGTCATCAATGGCGATGGAGCGAACCTGGTCCTCGAATCCGGCAGTGGCGCTATCCGGAATGCCACCATCAAAGGAAATGGTATCCTCACCGCCCGCGCGAAGGATGGAGTAAGCCTGCAGAAATCCGATAGCGATCTCATCGTGAATACCGTTTACTCGGCGGAAGGCGATATAGTCATCGACCTGCAGCGCGAAGACGGAGAAGAAAACAGCCTTCTGGCAGAAAGTCGCGACGAGAGCCAGGCGAAGACCTACGTGAATATGGAAGGCGTGAGTGTCACTGTCGAACATGTCAAGGACATGAAGGGGCAGGACGATGTGACCACCTTGGGCATCAAGCTCGATGACAAGAGCGCCAAGGATATCAATGGCGCGCTCAAGGCTACCGGTGTCGAAGAGGCGCACATCACCATCTTCGGAAATAGCCTCTCCAATGACACCCATTTCCAGGCGAAGGCAATCGATCTCACCGTAGCAGAGGAATCCCTGGCCGGCAGGGGCTTCTATGAAGCTACCAATCAGCTTGTGATGAACAATCGGGGTGCCATCGCCGGCGGCACCTTCAAGGGAAATGAAACCCACTTCACCAATGACGGCCTGGTGAATAGTAATATTTCCTCGCCCACCTTCTCGGCTAAGGGCAAGCTGATTGTGCAGAACAACGGCGCCGCCGAAGGCTCGGAAGCCATCAATACCATCAACGGTGCTATGCTGGTGGGCCATGATGTGATCGTGAAGAATGAACGGGGCGCTCTTATGGATGGGACCACCTTCAAGGCGGCAAACCATCTCTCTATCGACAACCAAGGCGACATGGACAATAGCATCCTGGACGGCAGCGACATCGTGGTGGATAACGACAAGAAATTGGAGAACGGCCACTATGTCACCGACGGCACGCTCACCATCAACAACGCGGCTACCGGCGCGCTGGTAGGCGGCAGCTTCAACGGCGGGACCCTGGCGCTCCATAACTACGGCACCCTGGCGGATGGCGAGTACAAGGCTACCACCGGTCCCCTCACCATTATCAACAACGGAGCCATTACAGGCGGCACCTATGCGGCGGAAGCGAAGGCTCTCACCATCACCGATGAAGGCCGGATCACCGGCGCCGCCTTCACCGCCCATGACAAGCTCACCTACACAGGAGCGGCCGACGCAGCCCTTACCGGGGCGGCGTTCACCTCCGAGACGGATCATGTGGAGGTCACCAGCCAAGGCAGCGTAAATCTGGCCCGGGCGATGGCGAAGAAGGACCTCGCCATCGACAGCAGAGGCACCTCTGAAACCGTCATCGGTGAAGCGAAGAGCGTGAACATCACAGCCACATCCGGCGGCGCTCTCACGGCCACCTCGATCCATGCCGGCGAGAAGGCTGACCTCTACGCTAAGGGCGATATGACCGTCACCACGCTTGACGCCGGCAGTGATGCGAAAGCGGAAGGCTATGGCGATATCACTATCACGACTTCCGCTGCAGGAGACAATCTCACTGTCCTTAGCCACAATGGCAGCGTTGCTCTCGCTGCCGCAGAGGCTACCCATGGCAATGCGGACATCACCGCCGGCCAGTCGGTCACCATCGGCGCGCTCACCGCCGGGGCGCACACCACTGTCAAAGCCTGGGGCGGCACGCTGACGGCAGACTCCATCCAAGCCAATGACAGTGCCAATCTCTACAGCCAAGGCTTCATGGACATCGAGAGCCTGGAGACCGCTAAAGGAAATGCAACGCTTATCACTGACGACTCCATGGATGTCACCCATAGCCGGATCGCGGGCGCGCTCGCCATGAAGGCGGAGAAGGATATCACTGTGAGCCAGTCGGACTCGGTGAATAAGACCTTCATGCAGGCAGGTGGCTCCATCCTAACCAAGGGAGCGAATGCCAATATTTCCGCAGACGAAATCGAAATGATTGCCAGCGAAAGCATACGTATCATCGACAGAAGCCCGGTGGGGAAATTCACCAGCGTGGACCTGGGCGAAGCGGCTGCCGTCACGAGCGGTAGCGGCGACGCCGGCAGCCTCCTCAACGGCGAAGCCACCGGTCACGACTACGACGTGACGAAGAAAGGCACGGCAACGCTTACTGCGCGGAAGGGCAAAGCAACGCTCGCTGCGAAGAAGATCGAGGCAGACACCGCCATCATCGGCACCGAAGGCGCAGCGAGCCCGGCGGCTCTCACCATGGAAGTGGACAACGCCGCCATCGATGACCTGCAGTCCCAGGCCGATGTGCTCCACGTGATGATTCACGGCAACACCAGCGAGAACACCCACTACGCCGGCCTCCACAACTCGACGGAGGGCAGCGCCATCGTGAAGGATAGCCACATCGATCACCTGAACTTCACAGGCGGGAATGACATCGGCACGGAGAACAGCACCTTCGCCGGCGACAGCATCATCCAGACGGAAAAAGTTCTCTTCAATCTGTGGAAGAACCCGGGCAATACGACGGCGGAATCCATCGGACGCA
>CAVKMC010000328.1:0-5157 GCA_963657285.1 Agathobacter sp. | reverse complement strand
AGTGGATGGGAACCGTCACGGACGATAGCACCATTCAGTGTGACTCTTGGACGGCCGACGTGTACAAAAAGATGGGACTATTCCCCGATGGAGCGATCACCCGCGGCCCTTCCGACTTTGGCAACGCTTACCACCAGGCAGGTGACGGCTACAAACCGCAGCCGGGAGACTTCATTGACGGAGAAAAGCATGTAGGTATTTACCTAGGAAACAACAAATACATGGCGCGAAATTCTTCCGGCGGGATCCATATAGGGACCATGGAAGAATGGAACGAATGGTTCGGCGATCCCATTGGCTATGGATCTGTAGCCGAAGCTGCCGGAGAAGGGAGCACTTCCCCCGAAGTCGCAGCCGCACGGCAGGAAGCACTAGGAAATGAATTCCTAAATCAAATTCATAAGAAGAGACAGGCCATCGACCAGCAGAACAACCAGATCATAGAGAGCGTCCGCAATACCATTATTTCCATGAATCAAAATGGAAGCAGCAAACAGGACATCTTCAACTACCTATCCAACATGAAAGACATGAATCCGACCCTAGGCCATTCCGGCACATTTCAAAATCTCATGCTCAACTATTCGACAATACCGAAGACTTCATCTGGATCCTCCGGCGGAGCGGGTGGAGGACAGACTATCAGTAAGATGACCGCCGTAGACGTAATGAACATAGAAGCCCTCATTGGCAATGGTCTCAACAGTCAAGATGATCTTTCGCAGTTTATTTCCCACTTTGTTTCTGAAGGGAAAATACTTTCCGACTCTGCACTTGTTTCCCTTCACAACAAAATGGACGACTACGAGCACGGCACTGGGAAATACGCCATCAAGATCGAAACCTCCAAGGCCGAAGTTGCTTCCTCCATGGGAATCAACAGCAAAGATATTTCCGATATGGACTACAGCGTAGCCAAGAGTCAGACGCAGGAATGGGCCATTCAGTACAACAACGAGAACGGCCGTTATCCCTCACAAGTGGAAATTCTACATACGCTGCAGAACATGCTCGCGACGGACAAGCTGGGTGGAACAGAGAAGACCAGCAACGCTCATATGGGGGCCGCCGGCATTGAATACATCCAACCAAACACGGCGCTGGATAATGACTTGAAGGAGGTTCGTTTCCACGGGGATACGAGGGTGTACCGGCTGACGGATGAGGAGATCGATGAGGTATTGAATGGGAAGGCGAGCCCTTCGGATGCGGATGATTGGGACAGGGACAACAGAAGGAGCTAATCCATGAATGAGAATGTAGAGAACGCTATCCGAGATTTCACGAACGGATGGGTAGTAAAGAAGGATCCGAATGAGAATTTCCTTTCTCAGACGATGACGGATACAGGAATCCCCTTAACCGCCAGGCAGATGGGCGGGACGGAGCGGATGCCGGGGGAGGAGGCGGAGGGGCCGTCTCTTCTGGAGTCGGTGAAGGAGTATATCGGAAATGCGCCTGCTTCCACGGGGGCGCCGCTCACTAACGCTTTCGAGACGATGATCAATGGAGTTTCGAACTGGGCGAAGGATAAGCCGCTCTATCGGGCGGTGATGCTGACGGATGAGGAGAAGCTGCTGGATGCGCAGAAGCTCTCCGGTATCGTGGGGCTTAATGCGCAGCTCCTAGCGGATAACCAGTTTCTCTATGAGAACGCTAAAGAAATCGCAGACAAGACGGCGAAGACCGCTTTCCTCAATGGGGAGACTTTTTCTTCGGATAACATCACAAAGCTGTATCCGGAAATCGACCTTTCGGATCCTGTAAACGCGGCTATCGCTCTGAAACATGCAAAGGAAGTATTACAGGCTAGAAACATCATCGACCCGCCTACCACCATCACGGAAGATATCATGAAGGCGGCAGGCGAAAGCTGGGACATGATTAAGAAAAGCTGGGAGGCAGGGAATAAGGAATTCGAGGCGGGGGAATTACAGTACCGCGCTATGACCGGCGAGCTCTCTAATGAGGAAGTAGAAGAGAAGCTGAAAGACGTCGAGAAGACGGAGAAGGAATATAGCAAAGCGATTTCCAATTCCCTCATCGCCACCATGGTAGGGGAAACAGTCAAGATGGGTACCTCCATGACCCGCATGACCTTGCAGGGCGCGGAGGAAGTCATCGCTCCTCTGGGGCCTTCTCTCACTATGGCCATCAATCAGATGAGACCTATGATCCCTTATGCAGGAGCGGGCGCAGCGGTAGCCACAGGCGCCATCGCTGCCACCGGCGCGGCAGGCGCAGCGGTAGGCGCGGGTATCGCTGCCGCAGGAGCAGTAGCGGGCGCCATCGCCCTCAGCAAAGCTGCCGTCTACACCGGCACCTACAGAGCCGAAGCGGGGAGCGCCTACTGGGACTGGATCAACAAAAAGGACGCCAGCGGTAGAAATCTCTACACTCGCGAGCAGGCACTAGGCCATGCTAGACGCGTGGGGCACATGAACGCCTTTATCGAGACCGCTAGCCTGGACATGGCCTTAAATGGTATTTCTAAAGCCCTGGGCCCTTCCGCTGCTTTAGCGGTCATCAGAAACAAGGCGGCTATGGAATCCCTTATCGGCGCCGGCAGAGGAGCCATCGCCAAGAAAGCGGCGGGCTATGCGGGTAAGCAGGTAGTAAAGACCGCCACCCCCGAGATACTGGAGGAAGGCTTGCAGCAGGCGGTGGGCGACATCGACGAAAATATCTTCGGCAAAAGCACCCACTCCACCAGAGAGATTATCGGCAATGCAGTAGACGCTATGATCCAAGCCGCCCCCGCATCCGTGGGCATGGCTTTAGGCGGCGCGGCCATCGCAGGCGCAGGCACTTATAGAGGCATGCGCCGCATCTCTAAACTCTCTAGCGCAGACCTCAAGGATGCGGTCACTGAATTTAAGAGAGAAAACGAAAGATCCCTCATTCAGAATCTCATGAAATTCAGGGACGGCGCCGACCTGCACAAGAAATCCCCGGAGGCTTACCGAAAGACTATCCAAAAGCAGCTGGAGGATAACGCCCTTGGGACCATCTATATCGACGTGCAGACCGCCGCAGAAAATGAAAAGACCCACGCCGCTTTGAACCACTTGGTAGAAAGTGGAACTATCACAGCGCAGGAATTGGATACCGCTATCAAAGAAGGAAAGCCCCTGGAACTGGAGACGGGGAAATTCATGCAGACCGCCACCCCGGAGATCCATGAAGCTTTATCTGACTTCACCACCATGGACAGAGGGGAAAAGACCATCCACGCCATCCGCGAGGAGCGGGAACGGTATAAGGCGATGGTGGACTTCGTTTCTTTAACCAAAGAAAAAAGAGAAGCCGCCGCAGCCCAGAAAATTCTAGACGAACGCTTCTCCGAAGATACTGAAAAGGGGCGAGAGGACAGAGCTACCGCCGCCGAGCTCCTTTCCGGCGGGATAGACAAATTACAGGAAAACTACAAAGCCATGCTGGACGAGGCTAAGACTCTATGGGGGAACCTCACCGGCGTCAAAGAGTACCAGGACTATGTGAAGAATAAAGAAGCCGGCGTAGCCTTCGTATGGACGAAGGATGAAGAGGGCTTTGATATTTCCAAACGTATCTCCAACAATGACCCATGGTACAGAGACTTTTGGGAAAAGAAAGGCCGCGCGCCGACCCAGAGAGAGCTCTACGACGTAGCCCACGATAACCTTGTCGCCGAATACGGACATAGAACCGAGGAGGATGTCACCGCTGCCATCCATGAGATGGAAGCCGCGAAGAAGAGAGTCGAGTCCTTAGAACGCATCGGGGAGATTATGAAATCCTTAGACAAGGAAGACCTCATCGCCCAGACGCTCCTGGATCCGGAAACTTACGAAGAATCCTACAAGCCACTTCTGAAACAAATCACCGAAGCCGGAAACAAGGAGGTCACCAAAGCTGCCAGAGACTCCGCCCTCATTCTTGCGAAGATTGCCGAGAATTTCCACAAGAACTACGGCGTACCACTGAAGCTGGCGACCGTCCAAGCGGGGCTTGCTGGAGGAGTTAAAGCCGAGCAGCCGAGATACTATCAGAGATTGGCCAGCGGTGAGCAAATCGACAAATCGCTAATAGAACCGGTCGCTACGATCACGGGCAAGGAGCTAGGCGAATCCAAGGATATATCCGATTTGCGAACGGCTGCGGATAGGTACTACAGGGAACATTTGCAGGGAACCGCGGTACGTAACGAGCTTTTAGGGGAAGTTCGTTTCGACGAAGGACTACCGAAAAGCGATGTAGAATTTTTCTCTTTAGGAAGAAAAAAAGCGAAGAGCACCACGGCTAATCCGCTAAAGGCTTTAGTGACGGTTCATTTGCCGGAGCTGATAGAGCAGGCGGAATACATCGCAAGCAGTGCGCCGCAAAAGGAAAAACATAGCGGAAATAGGTTCTATTTTCTTTATAGCGCAGTCATGATTAACGGCAATAAAGTAATCGTTGTAACCAATGTTATGAGCAAAGAGAATGGGACGATTCAGTATTACAATCACAAAACCTTTACTAAAGAGGAGTATCAAGAAATAGAAAATGCTTCCAAGCAAGTCGCATCCGACCGGGGTACAAGCCCAGGCGAACGCGTCCCGTTGGAAGCATCCTCTATCAATAATATATACCAACCGGATGTAATTTACAAGAGAGAAAGCAAGAAGGAGGGAAAGGAAGAGAAACTCCACCAGATGGCAAGAGAGAATGCGACTAACGCGCCTTTAGCTCAACTTGAAGGAGCCAAATGGATGGAGTCTGAAGTGCATTTCCAAGGAAGTGCTCAATACCAGGGGTCCTACGATAAGACCGTCAACGCCATCGAGCTCTTTGATGGAGCTAATGAGTCTACAGTGATCCATGAAGGCGCTCATATGTTCCTTTCTATACTGGGGAACATGGCCGCCTTAGATGAGACGACTTTATCCGGATATTTCCAAGGAGACGCAAGGAAAGCTGCTGCTTCCCTATCCAAGATGCGCGGAGATCTTTCCACTATCAGAGAGTGGGCCGCTTTCTCCGAGGAACGGCTAGGAGAGTACAAAGGGACCGCTTTAGAGAAGGAATTCACCCAGCACGCCGAGGATATCAAAGCGGGCAAGGCCGGCGCTAAAGAACGATGGATGCAGGAGCGCTTCGCCCGGGGATTTGAGAAGTACCTGATGGAAGGAAGCG
>CAVKMC010000327.1:0-5539 GCA_963657285.1 Agathobacter sp. | reverse complement strand
CCGTAGTGGTGCTGCTCCCCTGATCCTCATCCTTATTTTTATCCTTTCCGATGAAGGCCTTCGTCTCGGTGCTGATGTCATGAGCACCGGCTGCCCCGGCACCGGCAAATTCGCCGCCTCCTGCCAGAGTCGCCGCTACAGAGGTAAGCTTCTCCGAGGAAATGGCATTCACATTCACGGCGCCCGATGCTTTGAGAGTCACTTCATCTGCGATGGAGCTATAGGTGTGGCCGGTGTATTTCTGTACATCCACAGCCGCACCGATACCGTTGCCGGAGGAGAGGGCTACACCACCAGCCAGGCCAAAGAGCTTCGCGCTGCTCTTGGCTTCGATGGTAACGTCTCCATTTTTAATGTCATAGGTTCCGGCGCCCAAATAGGCATCGGTTTTCTGAGAAATCACATTCACAGTGACAGAGCCGCTTCCTGCAAACTGGGACGCCCCGCCGGACGCGCCCACTGCCACCGTCTTCGCCGTGGTATCGCTATCTTTATCGCTGGCAGATCCGTTGTACGCATTGTCGGCGGAAATGGAGAGTGTGCCCGCCTCCGCTGTCTTGGACTTCGCATAGGCCGTGACGGTAGAGTCATTTACCATGACCGCGATAGACGCACCGGCCGCTTTATTTCCTACACCCACATTGCCAATGCCCAAGGTAGCGCTGCTGTGATTCGCAGCGTCTACCGTAAGAGCATTCACTTTCATTTCTTTATTATCTACATGAGCATTGGTTTCTGTGTGAATCCAATTTCCTGTGCCCGAGAAGCTGGCTGCCATATTTCCGGCCGCCGCCCCGGAAGCTACGATGGCCTCGATGCGGCTCTTTTCCTCCGCATTGACAGAGGTCTTCCCACCAAGAGCGCTGCCGGTCCCTGTGACGGTGCTTCCCTCCATATTGGCATTGGTGACACCCTGGATGAGATTCACGGCGATGGAAGCCCCGACCGCCGTGCCTTCGCCACCGGCAAAGGCCACGGAGCCGGTGTAGGAATTGATCTTTCCTTCGTCGGAGGCGACTACCTGCACCGCCTCGTCCGCCTTCACCGTGCTGTCCTTCGCGTAAGCAGTGGTGGTATCATCCACCCAGTTCAAAGAAATCTGCCCGGCCCCGGAGCTGCCATTTCTGGCGCCGCTGCCGCTGGCTGCGATATTTAAAATTTCCTCCTGATTCTTCGCCGATACAGTGAGAGACTCGTCGATGTCTTTCCCGTCCGTCGTCTTCTCTTTATTCCCGGTGAGAGTCAGATTGGCCTTCTCCATAGTGGCTTCCGTTTTGCCGGTGATGGAATTGTACATGAAGGAGCCGGCAATGGACTTGCCCTGCTCAGACTTGAGGTTCAGAGAGAGTGCGCCGCTGATGGCTTTGATGGCGCTGTCATTGGCCGAAGTGACCTTCAGCGCACCTGCAGTCACAGATGCGCTGCCCGCAGCACTTCCCACGGTGGCCTTCGCAGTGTCGCCGATGCGGTTCACCGACGCATTGGCCGCTGCTGCAAAGCCGCCCTTGGCACTGTCCGCGCTATCCTGCATGCTGCTATCTTGCCCTGCTACTCTTGAAATAGCGGAGTCAGCGGAGGAGGAAATATTGGATTCCTCCCCTGCCATTTGATTGATCGTTTGTTCCATACCGCCGGCTGCCGGCGCTGCGCCGGAGTCACCGGAGGCACCGGAGTCACCGGAGGCATTGCGACTCGTATTTCCCGAAGCATCCGCCTCCGGTACATGGAAGCCGCTACTTCCCGCCCCATTGGAGCTGCTGCCGTCCTCGCTGTCATAGGCCACGGCACCGGCAATAGAGGCCGCAATGATCTCGCCGCTATTCTCTGCCTCCACCGCTGCGTTTCCGCCGGCACTAAGAGTCCCATCCATGACGGCTTCGGTGTCACGAATGATGTGGTTGTAAGCCACCGAGGCGCCGATGCCGGTGCTGCCGGAGAGGCCAAAGCCGCCGGCCAGATTGATATCCAAGGAATCATCCTTCGCCGTTACGGTTGCATTTTTACCCGCCGTGACGGCAGCCTTTCCGATGCGCGCTGTCGTGTTATTATCGATGCGGTTCACGCCCACCGTGGCGTCAAGGGCCACGGACTGCGCCATGCCGCCGGCCGTAGAGAGGGCGATATTGGTGGCCTTGGTCTTTGCGTCCACGGTCACATCCGTCCCGCCGGTCACAGTGGCTCCGCCATCAATGTAGGCCTCGGTGGTATTCTGCTG
Organism: Agathobacter sp.; assembly: GCA_963657285.1. Lineage (GTDB taxonomy): Bacteria > Bacillota > Negativicutes > Veillonellales > Dialisteraceae > Dialister. The sequence goes on along the minus strand of CAVKMC010000327.1, from coordinate 3,324 downwards.
ACGCACCGCCAGAGCCGCGCCGCCCAGGCCGGTCTTCGCCGCGTCGGACATAGACCAGCCCTCCTTATTGTAAATCTCACTTATGTGAGGGCTCAGGAACAGATTGACCGCATTCCCTTTGAAGAAGTCCGCCACATTACCCGCAAAATTCACGGTGGTAATATCGGTATTCGCTTTGACATTCACATCGCCACCGGCCGCTACCTTCGGCGCAGTCTTCTGATTGTCATCCTTCTTTCCGATATAGGCCTTCGCCGTATTGTCATAATTTACCACGGAAATAGAAGCTGCTCCGGAAGCCTCCGATGCGACGCCCTGAGTCTGCGTCCAGCTATCCACCAAGTCCTGAATATTCAAATTGGTGGACAGGAAAACGTCCTGCAATCCCTCCAGCACCCGATCCGATGTGCTGCCATGTTTCCATACATTCTGATAGGGGATCTTCATATCCGCCGTGACGGACACCTTTTCCGTTGTCTTCACATCGCCGGAAATATAAGCCACTGCTTTATTTTTCTGCTGGGTATACGATACAGCGGCGGAGACCGCATTCTCCTTCTTCTGGCTCGTGCCATCGCCTGCGGTCTTTGTTCCCACCGCCGAGGTAGCCACATTGCTGGTGCGCGCAATGGTTTCCGCAGCCACAGTAAGACTCTTGGCTCCGACACTGTCGCTACCTACCATCCTTCCATCGCTCCCGTTGGCGAGGCCTCTTACCTTGCCATTCACCGAAGCGGTCGCATCATTTTTACTGAAAAGGAGCGCTGTCGATGCCGTGAGACCCAATTTATTCCATGGCTTGGACGTATCGGTGGTTCCGCTCTCTGTAGCGTCATCCCCGGACGTTTTACCAAAGGCTTTCTTAATGCCCTCCCAAACCTTGCCGGCCTTATCCTTCCCCCAGTCCGCCCATTTTTGATTTTTGCTATCCCCGGACAATACCTCAGCCGCCACCGTATCAGGGGCATAGAGATTATTGTCCTTGTCGATAGCATTCTCTGCCTTCACCGATACATCGCCCTTCGCGTAGACGGTGCCGTTCATCTCGGCTGTAGCATGGGTGTCTGCGATACCAATAGCCCCGGCAACAGAGAGCGTATTGCCGCCATTGGATATAGTGGAAGCAAGCTCGCGAATCGAGGTGGCTGTGATGCTCGTATTTCCTTCACTGGAAATCACTGCATCCTTTGCCACCTTGGCAGACACATCACTATGTGCCTCCGCCCAACTGATATCGACAGAAAGACCCTTCACCTTTTCGTCGAACACATTGAACTCCATCATCTTAAGGGAAACCTTATTGGACCCGGTCGCATCGATGGAAACGTCCTTCTTCGCATAGAGGCTGCTATCAGCTACATTCACATGAGAATCCACATTGCCAATGCCTACATTGAAGCCAAAGCCCACAATACCTGCAGTGAGCGGCTGGATCGCCGAACGAGCATCCGAAAGAATGCGGATGTCCCCCGCCTTGTCGCCGGTGCCCATGGCATTGATATCAGTCTTTGCGATATCCACTTCCGACGACGCTGTGATTTTGGTAGCCGAACCAATAGCACGAATATTAGGCACTATATCTGTAAAGAACTCCTTGACGATCCCCAGGATGCCTTCATTGTCTGCAATCGTAGGGGTGTCCTTCTCTACATCAGTCTCACTGGCTTCGCCCACCTTCCCGGTGGTGGTGGCGCGGGCGGCGATTTCTACATTCTTTCCGGTGATGGTATTTCTACCCGTCCCATCCTTCCCCATACGAATCTGCGCATAAGCACCGTCGCCGATGTCCCAGGCGTAGAGCTCTGTATTGGTGGTAGCGTGGATGGTCACGTCGCCGGCACTCCCGGCATCGATGGTGCTATCGTCCATGGTTACGCGAGAGACACCCCTGGCTGTGCGAAGCGATGCCACTTCAATATCCCCGTCCTTGCCATCACTAGCCTTGGAAGAAAGATTCGCCGCCTTGATGATGAGCATGCCACCTTTCTTCGTACTATTCTTTACAGAAATGCCGATCCCTCCGCCATCCGAAAGAATCTCACCACCATTCAGTGTGAGATTGTTCTTCGCCTCCATGGCGATCTGACGATTGTGCGACTCTATCTTTCCGCCGGTCATGGTGATATCTCCTCCGGCGGAGAGCACGATGCCGTCAGCGGTCTCTGTCGCCTTCGTAGCCCGCTGAATGCCATCCATATTCACCAAATGATTTCTATAGGCATCGGCGGTGGTATAGGAAGATGACAAGTTAAAAGCAGAGCCGGTCCGAAGAAGCGCTGTACTAGCAAGGCTTACATCCTTTTCTGTGGAAATCAGGATGCTATCTGTTGCATTGATTTGCCCGGAAATAGAAATCGTAGCACCGTCCGCAACGGTACTACCGCCCCAATAAGACTGGTTCTTCAGATGAGTCGCCCGCTCGGTGAGGGACTGGCTAAAAAAGCCGGACCGGTCATTACTCATCGACTGACCGTTGGCCGTGGAGATGTACTTGCCATCAAAGAGTATCTGCCCGACCTTCGCATTGGTGCCCAAGGTGAGACGGCCTACATTGATGACGCCGGTCGCGCCTACCGCAATGCCGTTGTTCGAGAAGAAATACACATCGCCGCCGATTTCCTTACCCTTGAGCGCGTTCACTACGCCATCGATATTGATCTTGTTATTCACCACATTGATCTGGTGGTTCACCTCGCCCAGATTCAAGTTCGCGATGTCGTTCTTTTCCAGAGTGAAATTAGTAAACCGGTTCAGCGCCTTATCGCCATTCACCTGCTGGTTTGCGATTTCATATTTCTTCCCGCCATCGGAAATATCCGTCGCTACCACCGTAGACCCATACTTCGTCTCGTCCGCCACGGTAACCGCTGCATCAGCCACCGCGCCGCCGGCCGCCGCCATAGCAAAGGCGGCCAGCACACTGGCCTTCAAAGACTTCTTCCCCTGATGAGTCTTCGCGATTTCTGCTACCACCACATAGCAGCCCCGCGCAGCATTCCATACGATTTTGTATATCTTGTTCATGGCTTTCCCCTCCAATAGAGCAATCCATACTTTCCACCGATGATTCAACCAGTAGCATACGCATCCTAATTTCGTTGTTCCTATTGCTTAAGGGTACAATACCCCTATTTTGCACCTATTATAAAACAAAAAATTCCTGCTTGACCCTGTCACAAGTGACAGGGTCAAGCAGGAATTTTTTGTTTTTTTATTCTTTTTCAAGAGGAGAGCGGAGGCTGCAAGCTACAAAGCGGAATTTAGTAATCGGTAGTCGGTGGTCGGGGCGCGGTCTAAGGAGGACGAAGCCCTTCCGATCAAGCC
>CAVKMC010000326.1:0-6556 GCA_963657285.1 Agathobacter sp. | reverse complement strand
CGGTGGTCGGGAAACGTCTGACGCTATTTACACATAGCGGTTCTACATGTATGTACGCACTGACGGCAAATGCGTCCCGACTACCGACTACCGACTACCAACCACTAATACGGAGTCCTTATCCCTTGTCCCTTATCCCTTTCTCGCTCTTATTTCCCTACAGTCTCATAGGTTTCCTTCGAAGATACCTTCCCGAAGGATAGGGCTTTGGTTTCGCCATCGTCCTCTTCTTCCTTCTCTCGGCCGTCCTTGCCCAGGTAGTCTCTGCCATAGAGGCTCCGGTTCATGACGGAGTAAGCGGTATCGGCATTGGGATCGCCATTGATGGGGACGCCATCATCGGTGCGAGTCATGGGGTGATCGCTATCGATGCCATAACCATTCAAATGGATATAGGAAATCCATTCCGCCATATCGGTCCGCGGGTTCTTGCGAAGCTCGAAGCGGATGAAATCATTCTGCATGGTGCTGTTGCTGCCAAGCTCGGTGGTCTCGATGCCCAGGTGATCCTTGCCGGTGAAGTTCAGCGTCTCGACCCTGCTGTCCTTCACGATGACCTCCTTGTCCGATGTGGTGTGGATGCCGGCGTAGTGAGACTGGGTCTTTCCATCACTGCCGTGGATGATCATGTGAAGCTTGTCTGCGCGGCTCTCTAGATCATCGATGCCCAGGTTGTCGGCGTTCACGGTGATGCTCCCCGCGCCGGTCTGCAGCGTATCGATTTCCACCTTCTTCCCGGTCATGGCAAGAGAGTGATCTACCGAGAGGACAGTGCTCCCCTTCTTTGAAACGTCGAAGGCAGAAGGCGTCGCATCCGCCAGATAGAGACTCCCCGCTTCGCCGGCGCCGTTGGTCTTACCGGCCTCCTTCGTGGTGTCTACGCCGGCAAGCTTCTCCACGGGCTCGCGAGAGGTGATGAGGATATCGCTGCCGGCCTTCAGCGTCGCATCGCCGGTGTGAATCAGCGCACTCTTTTCGTCATGCTCTTCGGCGCGGATAGATCCCTCGGCCTTCATATCCAAGGTCTTCGACTCCGAGCGATTCAGCGCGATGTCCTTGCCGGAATTCATGGTGAGGGTTTCGGAAATCTTCGAATCCAGCACCGACATGGTGTCTGTAGATGTGAGGTCTCCATTCTTAGCGGTGAGGCTGTCCACGTCCATGGTGCTGCCGGAAATCAAAGTGACCTGGCCCTTGCCTTCCGCCTCGCCTTCCGCAGTCACGGTACCCATGTCCATGGCGCCGCCGGACTGTCCATAGATATTTCCCTCCTTAGAAATCAGAGTCTCCACCTGCATGAGACCGCCGCTGGTGAGAGTGGCATCCTCGCCAGTCGTAATGGCATCCGCCTTGAGGTCGCCGCCTTTCGCATGCACCATCGCATGCTCGCCGCTAGTCAATGCGCCGATGGAAATATGATTTCCTGCATTCATCATGGTAGAGCCATGGACGGTCTCTGTAGTGCCGGTGATGATGTCCTTCGACGCATCGATGACCAGGACATTCTGCACGGTGGCTTTGTCCACTGCCGCGCTACCGGCGGCGACATCGATGTCTCCTTCGCCGGCCAAGAGATTCTTCACGTGAAGGTTGCCTACGCTATCCAGGTCTGCTACACCGCTGGCCGTTATGGTATCGGCTTCCAGCTGACCACCGGCATTGAAATCGGCATCCTTTGTAGTAACAGTGCCAGTCTTGATATTGCCCTTCGCCGTAGTGATGGAAATCTTCTCGGCGGTCTTTGCGGTATCGATCTTCGCATGTCCTTCACTCACTCGAATGTCCGCGCTATTTGCCGAGAGCTCTTCCACACGGAGATCATCCTTGCTGGTAAGGCTCGCAGTGCCTGTGGCCGTGAGGGTCTTCGCTGTGAGTGCGCCACCGGACTCTAGGGCTGCATCCTTCGTGGTGATACTGCCGGTCTCGATATTGCCCTTCGCCGTAGTGATGGAAATCTTCTCGGCGGTCTTTGCGGTATCGATCTTCGCATGTCCTTCACTCACTCGAATGTCCGCGCTATTTGCCGAGAGCTCTTCCACACGGAGATCATCCTTGCTGGTAAGGCTCGCAGTGCCTGTGGCCGTGAGGGTCTTCGCTGTGAGTGCGCCACCGGACTCTAGGGCTGCATCCTTCGTGGTGATACTGCCGGTCTCGATATTGCCCTTCGCCGTAGTGATGGAAATCTTCTCGGCGGTCTTTGCGGTATCGATCTTCGCATGTCCTTCACTCACTCGAATGTCCGCGCTATTTGCCGAGAGCTCTTCCACACGGAGATCATCCTTGCTGGTAAGGCTCGCAGTGCCTGTGGCCGTGAGGATCTTCGCCGTCAGTGCGCCGCCGGACTCTAGGGCTGCATCCTTCGTGGTGATACTGCCGGTCTCGATATTTCCCTTCGTCGTAGTGATGGAAATCTTCTCGGTGGTCTCTGCGCTATCGACTTTCACATTCCCTTCACGGCTTCGGATATCTGCAGTACCTGCAGAGAGTTCATCCACATACAGATCACCTACACTGTCCAGCTCCGCATTGTCCTTGGCTGTGACCTTCTTCGCTGTCAGCTTGCCGCCGGAGTCAGCCAAGAGATTCTTCGCGCTATCGGCGGTGGTAATGGTCATGTCGCCGCCGGTCTCAAAGGCGAGATTTTCCTTATCGGTTTTCGCTTCCTCTACCGTAAGGCTGCCTTTCTCCACCTGCACCTCCGCCTGATTGCCGGCGTGAAGCTTTTTGATGGAAATGGAGGCATTGTCTTTGTCATGGACGGTGATCGTATTTCCGGCTTCCAAGATCACATCCTCGAGAGCCGCCCGGTTTTGGCCGAAATAGTGGATGTCTTCCGCGGCCTGGAACAGGCTATCCTTAATGCCCGGGATGTCTTTCTCGTCTTCCGCCTTCTCGATACCATCATTGGTGATGGCCATACTGCCCTTCTTCGCTTCGAAGAGGGCGCGAACGATGATACCGCGGTTGATAAGGGAAAGGCCGTCGGCCTCGATGCTGCCATCCGCCTTATTGGCGCCGCCAATGAAGAGAGGTGTGGTGGTCTTTTCTTCTGCAGTCTCACCGGTGGTGATAGTGCCTCCATGGGCATTATAAACCGTCAGCTTCTCGGAGCCCTCAAAGGTGCCCGCAGTGAGGGTGCCTTTGTTGGTAAGCGTAGTCAAGCGGCCGCCGATATGGGTCCCTTCCGACGCTGTATCACTGAAGAGAGTCACGTCTACCACATCCGATTCCTTGGTGACGCCCTCTTCATTGGTGATGTAACGGATCTGGATCTGTCCCGGCTGTTTCACCGTAGGCGAAGCAGAGTCCAGGTCTTCCAAGGTACCGGTAGCCTTGAGTCCCATGGAAGTGGAAATATTTCCTGTCACCGGGTCAGTGATACCCTTCACATTCTTCGCATTGAAGATGTAAATATTTCTACCTTCCACATTAGTGAATGGCGTGCCGATGACCACATCTCCCTCCTCAGTGCCGACGTCGTAACCACTGACCGAGTAGAGGCTGCCCTTGTCCTTCATGTCGATGGTCACGTCGCCGTCGGACGCATAGACGGTGTAGATGATGAGGTCTCCATCGTCTTTCGAGATAGAGACGCCATCCTTAGCGCGAGCAGTGAGGATGCCCTCGCCTTCGATGGTGACGTCAGAAATCTTTCCCTCTGCCGATTCGAGGACCAGGTTCTTCCCGGATCCGACGCCGGCGGTGATGCCGGAAAGGTCGCCGGAGGCCTTGAGGCGGAGTTCATCGGAAGAGTAGAATTCGCTGCCCTTGTTAAAGGCGCCATTGGAGTCCAGGTAGATGGAGCCGGCTTCCGCCTTCGCTGTAATGGTGTCATCCGCATCGGCGGTGAGGGAATCCACATAGGAGACAGTGACCTTGCCGGTCTTCGCATCATAGTCGAAGTCCCCGCGCTCCGCACTAGAGAGCATCAGGAGCTCGGCAGCGGTGAGATTTTTGATTTTCTCCTCACTGCTGATGTCGATCACTTGGCCTGTGAGCTTCTGGCCAATGCTACCGCTTCCAGAAATCGTGGTGCCCCCAGCCTTCTTCCCTTCGGCTGTAAGCGATACATGAGCGCCGGACACATTGGGCGTCGCCTTCAGCGTGAGGCGGGTATCGGTAATGCCTTCCTTGATGCCACCGGGCACCATGGTGACCAGGAGCTGGGCTGCCGACTTCGCCGAATTTACCAAGCAATTCGCCTTTTCCTGCTGGCTCAAGAATTGATCTGCCGCCAGCTGATCGGCAGTGAGTTCTGCATTGCCAAAGAGAGAGCTATCGAGGGTATTGACGTAATTCTTCACTTCCTCTTCAGTCCAGGTGTCCACCTTCCAATCGTTTACCAGACTGTTGTAACGCACCTGCTGGTCTTCCTGGTATTTCTCAATAGCCTTCTCGTCGTACCCCGCTTTTACCAGCATGGCGCGGGTGTCCTCATCCAAGACATAGGTATCGCCGTCCATATGAGCCTTGAGAGAAAGGTACTCGTTGTATTTCCCCTGCACCGTAGCGGTGAGACGATCCTTCTGCTTATTGATGGTGCTGTCTTCCTTATCCAGCACCGCTTCCTTCGCCCAATGGAGCAGCTTGTCGGTGGCTGACTGGTTCACCTGGTCCGAGAAATTGGCATCTAAGAAGCTGCCTTCGGTTTCCAGTGTCACATTTCCATTGGAGGAAATCACACTGTCGATGTACATATCGCCACCGGCCAAAGCGCCATCCTTCCCGTACTGCTCATTGCGGATGTAAATATCCTCATTGGCCCGCGCGTAGAGGCCATAGGCGTCGTCAGTACGATAGTAGAAATCGGTCTTGTCCGTCTCTTTGGGGTCCGTAAGCTTGGTGATGAGGGCGGTAGGTCCTGCCTCCGTATCCTGACCATAGATATCATTAGCCGCAGTGAGCGCGATGCGCCGAGCACTGATAACCTCGCCCTCCTTCTGGCGGATACCGCCGTCAGAAGAAATAGAAGCGATGGTCTTGGCGCTGATATTTCCAAGAGTCAACACATCATCTATATTCTCCGTCACACTCACAGCCACCTGGCCATAGGTGCTGACGGCAGTGAGATTCTTAGCATTGGTGGCAATGGCCGCATCGGTCTTACCGGCGTTGCCGCCGCTCATTAGATGCAGGTCCTTGGTGTAGATGAAGCTCTTGCCGCTTTCCTGGATAATGGCCGCCGACTCGGACTCTGCATTGGTAGTAAGGCTGGTGACGCCTTCGCCATTTTGCACCAGGCCATTGAGGCGGATGTTGGTGTCCGCCTTCGTATTGATGATGTCGATGATGCCGCCGTCAGCGTTGCCGGTGAAGGAAATACCGATGGGATTGTCTGCCTTCAAGGAATACTGGTTCACATGGAGGTCCGTCTTCTTTTCCACCAAGGTGTAGTTGTACTTCTTGGTAATCCACAGGGTCCAGAAGGGGCGGTACGCTTCCTTGTAGAAGCCCACCACCTGCTTGTCCACATTGGAGGTGTTATTGCTGACCTTGTAGTCCTCTTCCTCCGTCTTCACTGTGCCATTCTGCCATGCATCGGAAATAAAGGCTCCGCCATTGAGCTCAGTGGTCTTTCCCTGGCTGGTGTCGGAAATCTTTTCGCCCTGCTGCTCCATTTCTTCTACAGTTGGGTCGCGGTTATTGATGCCCCACCAGTCAAATTTGCTGCCGTCGAATTTGTAGGTCGCCGTGTAGCTGGTCTGCTGACCGGTCTGGTAATTATACCAGAGGCCCTTACCATCGGCATTGTCAGGATCGTAAGTCGCCGCGCCGTCATAGGTGGTAGTAGAGGATTTCCCGGTGGCACTGCCATCATTGTATTCCTCTACCACCGCCTGGATCTTGCCATTCTCCCGGGTGTAGGTGGTCTTGCGCGTGATCTTCCCGGTCTTATAGTCCAGGTCTGTGATCTCGATGACCCCTTTGGCGCCACTGCCGGTGGAAAGGCTCTGAATTTCCAGGTCCTTCGCCGAATCATTTCTGATTTCGATATTTCCATAGCCGTCCCGGGCTTCGATCTTTGCCTTGCTGGTATCAGCGGTGGTGTTGAGGATGGTGCCCACCAAGGAAATATGCCCGCCGCCGGTTTCCACATCGTTCACCAGGAAGCGATCGTTGTCAAAATCAAAGGTGAGGAGCTTGGCCCCTTCCTCTGACAGCCCTTCGCCTTCTACATGGACTGTGACCGTGCGGTCGGTTGGAAGCTCCTCCTTTGAGGTGACGTAGTTCTTCACCATGGCCCCGCTGGCGTCAGTGGTGATGTAGTAGAGCTTGTAGTCCTCGGGGATGTGGATGGACACATCGGAGTAGCCACTCTGGATCTTGGAGTTGATATTGAGATAGCGGGCGCTGATGAAAATATTACCATTGGCGGTGATGCCTTCGCCGACGCTCGCCTTCTTCTCGCCCTCGACCGTCAGTGGCGTGCCGCCGATGTTCGTGACAGTACCGCTCTTGGTGATGTCATAGGACTGGATGTAGTCACCATTCTTTACGTCCAGCTTCACCGAGCCCGCCAGGATGGTACCCTGGTTGTAAATATCGCCGTACTCGC
>CAVKMC010000325.1:0-8670 GCA_963657285.1 Agathobacter sp. | reverse complement strand
CACCTACACCAGAGACAATGGTGTGATCACCCAGACCGTCCAGCGTTATACCAATGGCGCGCCTTCGGTGGATGCGGTGGTGACTACCGGTAAGACTGCCACCTATACTCCGCAAAAAAATACGGATGGCAGCGACCTCTACTACAGCCTGCAGACCGGCAAGGATAGCAGTACCATCACCACCTACGAGCTTCACACTAAAAAATTCGACCTGTTTGGCATCCTTAATAAGACGCCTACCAGTGAGGATGTGCTCAAAGCGGGTGGCACCGTTACGGGTCACCAGCCGGGGAAGGCGCTTACTTTGAATGGCGGTGCGATCATCACGGATAGCAATCATCTGAAGGATACCACCGCTACGGCCGATGGTGGTGTACAGGTTTCCAGCAAAACCTATGTAACCGGGAAGCAGACCGTATCGTTCAACCAATCGTCGAAGCGTTTGGCATCCAGTTTGGGACTCAAGAAGAAATTTGATTTCACGTTGGTAGAAAAGGAATCGGATACCACCTTGACGCAGTATTCTGTGAAGGCGAACTATGGCATCGGCATCGACTTCATCGGAAATGAAACTGGCGGCATGCTGAATGTTAATGGCGGCAAGGGAAGCGTGATCGTCAATGGCACCCTCTCCAACGGCAAAGGCGCGGCCACTCTCTCGGGCGCTTCCATCACACAGGGGACCCGCGGCTATATCGACGCCGGCAGCCTCACCATGACGGCCACCACCGGCAGCGCCGGCACCAAGGATGCGGCCATCCGCACCAGCGCCGAGACTGTCAGCGGCAGCGCGGCGAAGGATTTCGCTGTGGACGTGGAGAATCATGGCGTCACCGCCGGTGCGATCACCTCCGGCGGCATCGTTTCGATTTCTGCCGACGGCGATATTTCCCAGAAGGCGGATACCATCGTCGCAGCAAACCGCGTGGAGCTTACCTCCGGCGGCGCTATCGGCGGGGCTAGCGGTACCTTCACCGTGAAGACAGCGTCCCAGGAAGGGAAGGACTACGGCCTCAAGGCGCAGGCGGAAGGAAATATTTCCATCACCAATACCGGCGGCGATCTGTATCTCGACAGCGTCATTTCCAATAGCGGCACCGTGGCTCTCACCACCAACGGCTCCTTCGTGGACAACAACTACACCGACCTGAACAACGAAGACGCGCAGCAGAAGCTCATGGCTTGGGCCAATGCGGCCGTCCTCGAAGGCAGCGGCGAAACCGCGAAGAAGCAAAAGGATCGGATGATCGCCAAGGTGCAAAGCAAGTACAATGAATTCCAGGGTCTCAAGGCCTATGTGAAGGACGGCGTGTACACCCTGGATGATAGCACCAAGGCAATCCTGGCAGACCAGGGCATCGACGTGGATACATACATCGCGGACAAGCAGGCTCGCTATGACGAGCTGAAGGGCACCGTAGGTACTTGGACCGTCGATGAAGTGAATGCGTACATCGAATCGATCCATAGTGATGGCAGCAGCATTTACAACAGCGCCGCCGTCACCAAAGACGATCTCACGGCGGACAAGTTCCTCACGGTAGACGAGAAGGCAGAGGTCTTGGTGGGCTCCGCGAAGTCTGCCAAGGACCTGCTTGTCACCTTCACCTCCGGCAGCATCAAGGAAGGCATCACCGATACCAAGACTACCTTGAAAGGTACGCCTCACGTCCAGGGCACGGCTATCACCTTGACCAGCACGGGCACTGATAGTGGGCACACGGACATCGGCACGAAGACCGAGGGCATGACCATCGATCTGTCTGATGTGTCGAAGCTTACCCGCGCCCAGCTCCTGGCGTTGGCGGCGGCCGAGCGCGGCGATTTCAAAATCGATGGAAATATTGTCACCGTGTCCTCGGTGCGTCCCATCAGCGCTGAGACTACAGGCACTATGCGGGCCCTCGCAGGCGGCTCCATCTATCTCCTCAGTGAAGGCGGCATGGCCGGCGGCAGCACCTTCTATGCCGGCGGCGAAGTGCGCATCAAGGCCACCGGTAACTTAGACGGCATCATCGTCGCCGCCGGTAGCGGCAAGAATCTCATCCTTGAATCCGGTAGCGGCGCTATCACAAATACCACCATCACCGGCAGCGGCATCCTCACCGCCCGCGCAAGGGACGGCGTAGACCTCAAGAAGACGGATGGCGACCTCATCGTGAATACCATCTACGCCTCCGACGGCGATGTGACCATCGACCTTGCAGGCGAAGACGATGATGAAAAGAATAGCCTCTTGGCTGAGGAGCGCGATGAAGGCGAAGAGACCTCCTACGTGAACATCGAAGGTCAGCGCATCTTCATCACTAACGTCAAGAACATGAAGGGCCAGGATGATACCACTACCCTGGGCCTTCGCGTCAACAGTCCCAAGGAAGATGATAGCAGCGAGCAAGTCCTTCGACTGATGCGCCTCAGAGCAAGCAACGATGAAAATCCCGTCGGCACCATCCAAGCCATCGGCAGCGGCAGTGCGAAGATTTCCCTCTTCGGAAATAGCGACTCTGCCAAGACCACTATCCAGGCTGCCGACCTGGACCTCACCCTGACGGACGGCGCGTCCATCGGTAGCGGCCTCTACAAAGCCGATAGCACCCTCCAAGTGAAGAACCAGGGCACTATCACCGGCGGCACCTTCGAAGGGAAGAATGCCACACTCACCAACAATAACCGGGTGAATGGAGGCGCCTTCACTGCCGCCGAGAACCTGACCGTGGTGAATCATGGCTCGGAAGAAGCAACCAACAGCATCACCGGCGCGACCCTGCGAGGGGAGACTGTGGATGTAAAGAATGCCAAGAACGCCCTCATGGATGAAAATACCATCATCGCCACGAAAAATCTCCATGTCGAAAACAAGGGCACCTTGACCGGTGGCACCTTGGGCGGCAGTGACATTGTGGTGGATAACGAAGAAAAGTTGGAGAATGGCAGCTACGAAACCGCCGGCAAGCTCACCATCAACAACAAGGCAGCCGGCGCGCTGGTAGGCGGTACATTCATCGGCGGAAACCTAGCGCTTAACAACGACGGCACCGCAGAGGGTGGCGAGTACAAAGCCACCACCGGCACGCTCATCGTCACCAACCATGGCACCATCACCGGCGGCAACTATACGGCGGACAAGGGCACACTTACTGTGACCAACGACGGCACCATCAAGAATGGCACCTACACCGCCCAGGGCAAGCTTTCCTACACAGGAAATACGGGGGCATCCATTGCAGAGGCGACTCTCACATCCGATACGGACAATGTGGAGGTCACCAGCCAGGGCCCTGTGAACCTCAAGAAAGTCACCGCGACGAAGGATATCCAGGTCGAAACCACGGGGACCTCGGAAACCATCATCGGCGAAGCGAAGGGCGTGAACATCACTGCCCACTCCGGTGGCGCACTCACTGCGACCGACATGGATGCCGGCGAGAAGGCGGAGCTCTATGCCAAGGGCGCCATGAAAATCACCAAGCTCAATGCCGGCACCGACGCCGTGGCGAAGGCAGATGGAAATATTTCTGCCACCACCGTTACAGCGAAGAATAATCTTACGCTCACCAGCAACAAAGCCAGCGTCGAAGGGGGAACTCTCACCGCAACCGGAGGAGCGGCAAGCCTCAATGCGGCAGGACATGTGACAATCCATGAGCTTTTGAAGAGCGGCAAGACAAGTACGGTAAAAGCCAATGGCGGCGACCTGACGGCAAAGAGCATCGAGGCCGGCGAGGTGGCAGACCTTTACACAAAGGGCGCCATGACTGTCACCACGCTTAATGCCGGCACTGATGCCAAAGCGGAAGCCAAAGGAAAGATCAACATCACTACCGGCACGGCGACGAAAGATTTCACTGTGATCAGCAACAATGCCGGCATTGAAGGGGGAACCCTCATCGCAACCGAAGGAGAGGCAACTGTCATCGCGGCGGGAAAGATCAACATCACCACAGCCTCGGCGAAGGAAAGCCTCGCTATCACCAGCCACAAGGGTAGCATCGAAGGCACAAGCCTTACGGCAATCAATGGAGAAGCAACTCTCACCGCCGCAGGGAGTGCGACAATCCATGAGCTTTTGAAGAGCGGCAAGACAAGTACGGTAAAAGCCAATGGCGGCGACCTGACGGCAAAGAGCATCGAGGCCGGCGAGGTGGCAGACCTTTACACAAAGGGCGCCATGACTGTCACCACGCTTAATGCCGGCACTGATGCCAAAGCGGAAGCCAAAGGAAAGATCAACATCACTACCGGCACGGCGACGAAAGATTTCACTGTGATCAGCAACAATGCCGGCATTGAAGGGGGAACCCTCATCGCAACCGAAGGAGAGGCAACTGTCATCGCGGCGGGAAAGATCAACATCACCACAGCCTCGGCGAAGGAAAGCCTCGCTATCACCAGCCACAAGGGTAGCATCGAAGGCACAAGCCTTACGGCAATCAATGGAGAAGCAACTCTCACCGCCGCAGGGAGTGCGACAATCCATGAGCTTTTGAAGAGCGGCAAGACAAGTACGGTAAAAGCCAATGGCGGCGATCTGACCGCGAAGAGCATCGAGGCCGGCGAGGCGGCAAACCTCTATGCAGCGGGCGCGATGACTGTCGCTACGCTCAATGCCGGCACTGATGCCAAAGCGGAAGCTGATGGAAAGATCAACATCACTACCGGCACGGCGACGAAAAATCTCACTATCACCAGCAACAATGCCAGCGTCGAAGGGGGAACTCTCACCGCAACCGGAGGAGCGGCAAGCCTCAATGCGGCAGGACATGTGACAGTCCATGAACTTCTCAAGAGCGGCACCACTAGCACGGTAAAAGCCAATGGCGGTGACCTAAAGGCCGAGAGTATCGAAGCCGGGGAGATGGCCGACCTCTACGCAGCAGGCGCCATGAAGGTTATTGAACTCAAGGCCGGTACTGACGCGAAAGCAGAAGCCGATGGAAATATTTCTATCACCGGCGCTACCGCGAAGGATACTCTCACTCTCACCAGCAACAAGGCCAGCATTGAAGGAGGAACCCTCACAGCAACCAATGGAGCGGCAAGCCTCACGGCGGCAGGCCATGTGACGATTCAGGAAAGCCTCAAGAGCGGCACCACTAGCACTGTAAAGGCCAATGGCGGCGACCTGAAGGCCGAGCTCATCGACGCAGGCGAAAAAGCCGACCTCTACGCAGCAGGCGCGATGACGGTCATTACGCTCAACGCCGGCACCGACGCTGTAGCAGAAGCTGATGGAAATATTTCCATCAGCAGCGCTACTGCGAAGGAAGATCTCACGCTCATCAGCAACAAAGGCAGCATCGAAGGCACCACCCTCACTGCTGAGAATGGTACCGCTATGCTCAAATCCCGCGGCGCTATGACGGT
This sequence comes from Agathobacter sp., assembly GCA_963657285.1. Classification (GTDB taxonomy): domain Bacteria; phylum Bacillota; class Negativicutes; order Veillonellales; family Dialisteraceae; genus Dialister. The sequence goes on along the minus strand of CAVKMC010000325.1, from coordinate 3,306 downwards.
GGACACCCTCAGCGCTGAAAAAGATGTCAAAGCGGAGGCCGATGGAAATATTTCCATCACCAGCGCTACCGCGAAGGAAAACCTCACCATCACCAGCCATGCGGGGGACATCGCAGCCATGAGCCTCAAGGCCGAGGACGGCAAAGCCACTCTCATCGCTGCGAAGAATGTGGGAATTCATGAAAGTCTCCAGAGCGGCGATGACATCGAGGTCCGTGCCAATGGCGGCAACCTCTGGGCCAATCTCGTGAATGCCGGAGGAAATGCATCGCTCTATGCCGGCGGTCAGGTGAATATGAAGACCTTGCAGGCCGGTAGCGATGCGACCATCATCGGTGACGAAGCTGTAGGCGTCGAGGTGGCTACGGCCAAGAAGAATCTCGCGATCACATCCACGAAAGGGAACGTACATGGCAATACACTGAAGGCGGAAGAGGGCGAGGCCACCATTACGGCGGCTGCCGATGTTCTCATCGCGGATAGCCTCACCAGCCAGCTCGATAGTCTCGTGAAAGCCAATGGCGGAAGCCTGATGGCCAATCGCATCGACGCCGGCGGTACGGCTGACCTGTATGCAAGCAGCCAGCTGCTGGCGAATTCCGTGACCAGTGGCGACCATGTCATAGCCACCGGTGATGATTTCGTGAATATCGAAAGCGCTACGGCGAAGAATCATCTCACCGTCCTTAGCCATAATGGCAGCGTAGACCTCACCAAGGCCGAAGCTACCCATGGCGATGCGGACATCACCGCCGGCCAGTCGGTGAAGATTGGTGAGCTCACCGCCGGGGCGCACACCACCGTCAAAGCCCAGGGCGGCACGCTGACGGCGCAGTCCATCAAAGCCAATGAGAGCGCGACCCTCTACAGCCAAGGCTTCATGGATATCGAGAACCTGGAGACCGCTAAAGGAAATGCAACACTCACCACTAATGACTCCATGGACGTGACAAACGCGAAGATTGCGGATGTGCTCACCATGAAAGCGGCGAAGAACATCACTGTCAGTCAGTCGGATTCGGTGAATAAGACCATCATGGAAGCCGGCAGCTCCATCATGACCAAGGGAGCGAATGCGAATATTTCCTCGGACGAAATCGAAATGACCGCAGGCGAAAGCATCCGCATCACCGACAGAAGCCCCGTAGAAAAGCTTACCGGCGTGAATCTCGATGAAGCGGCCGCTGTTACCCATGGCAGTGGCGACGCCGGCAGCCTCCTCAATGGCGAAGCCACCGGCTACGATTACGACGTGACGAAGAAAGGCACAGCTACCATCACCGCGCGGAAGGGGAAAGCTGCACTCACCGCGAAGAGAATCGAAGCGGACACTGCCATCATCGGCACCGAAGGCACGGCGAGCCCGGCTTCCCTCACTATGACCGTGGACAACGTAGCTATCGACGACATCAAGTCCGCTGCTGATACGCTCCACGTGATGCTTCATGGAAATACGACGGACAACACTCACTACGCAGGCCTCCACAATTCGACAGACGGCAGCGCCATCGTGAAGGACAGCCGGATCGACCACCTGAACTTCACAGGGAACAATGACATCGGCACGGAGAACAGCACCTTCGCCGGCGACAGCATCATCCAGACCGAAAAGGTCCTCTTCAATCTGTGGAAGAACCCGGGCAATACGACGGCGGAATCCATCGGACGCATCTTCATCCACGATTACGACATTGCATCGTCGGAATACTTCACCCGCATCCGTAACGGTCTTACGGTCAACGGAGAGCGCTTCCCCTACACCGCCGACTCGGTGATGAATAAGAGCCTCTACGGAGACAACTACCTCGGTCGAGACGGCAAGGAGAAGGAAGAAGAAAATACAATCTACGCCAAGGAACTCCGCTTCGGCGAAGTGACAGGCAAAGAAGCCTATCGTGTCGTAGAGTAAGAGAAAGGAAATAGGCACGCGAAAAGCCACAGAGCGTAACAGCTCTGCGGCTTTTGTGCGTTAGTGATCGGTAGTCGGGGCGCGTTTACCTGCCTCGTCATAGCTAGGAGCTTTCAGCTTGGAGCTTGGAGCTTCATTGGAGGCAGTAGGCGTGCTTGGCGGTAGATTCATGAAGTGAAGAGGGTAGCGCAGGGCTTCGTGTCTATGGCGTATAGTTTGCTTACTGCCTCTATCGGAGCTCCCAGCTCCTAGCTCCTAGCTCAAAGCTATGAGGATGCAGGTAAGCATGCGAGCGACTATCGAACCGCGATATCGATCCGTATCACATACCGCTGGCTATTGGGCTCGGCGAAGAAGTTGATGAGCTCCTGCTCGTAGGAGGGGCCATCAAGGGTGAGGGCGTGGGATTTCATGTAGGCGAAGAGGGACTTGTAGACGGCGGGGAGGCTGCTGTAGCCGCCTTTGTGATAGATGGAAAGGTAGAGCCCCGCCTTCTTTACGTGGACGCGGGGGTCGCGGCAGGCGCCGTGGAGGGTGTCGAAGCACAGGTCCGGCTTGTGGAAAATATGTTTCTCTAAGTGCTCCTGCAGGATGATGCAGCCGGTGGGCCAGCTGATGGGGAGCTTTTTCTTCACGCAGTAGTCGTAGTGCTTCGCCGTGAGGATGAGGTTTTCTTTTTCGCCGGCCTCCGGTGCTAAGGGACTGGCCAGAAGGGAAATCTTTTTCTCTTCGTGAAGGAATGGCTCTTCATAGACCGCGCTCATGGCTTCCCGCGTAATCCGGGCGGCTTCGCGAAGAAGGTGCCGACTCATACGGAGCTCTTTGATTTTTTGCGAGAGCAGCTGCTCTTTTTCCTTCAGGATTTCCAAATACTGTTCGGGACTTTGCTGAGCCATGTAGGATCCGATTTCCGAGAGGCTGCAGTCGGCGGTCTGCATGGTCTGGATGAGGCCGATTTCTAAAATCTGCCGCGGCGAGTAGTAGCGGTACCCATTGGCGAGCACCCGCGCCGGCTTCAGGAGTCCGATGCGGTCGTAGTGGAAGAGGGTGTCCTTCGTGATGCCGCAGGCTTTGGCAAATTCGCCGGTGGTGAGGTAGGAGGTGGTGTTTTCGAGCATGATGACTCCTTTTTAGTAATTAGTAATTAGTGATCAGTAGTCAGTGGTCAGTGATTAGTAGTCGTCAGTACGCGCCTTTCGCAATGTAACTTCCTTCCGAGAAAAGGGATAAAAGCGATGAATGGGACTGGCGTCAAACGCGTCCTAATCACTGATTACTAATTACTAATCACTAAACTACATATTTCCTTGTAATACATTTCCCCCTCCTGCTGTATAATGGTAAAAGAAGTATTTCCAAGAATTTCAATTTCAAAGGGGAGGAAATTATTATGGTAG